>JBDTOW010000019.1:0-13457 GCA_039933075.1 Verrucomicrobiota bacterium
GTCAGTTCCGCCATGGGTCCAAGCGCCCACTGGATAATCTCGGGAACCAGTTCGACCCCGTCTGTCCGCAAGCCCGGATGTTCGCTAAACGCGCCAAAGGAGATGCCCGTTCCGACTCCGAGAAAGAGTGCGCGTCGTGGATCGGGATGCAACAGAAGCGGGATGTGGGCGTGACGACGCTCGGCGTTGGCGGCACCGGTGCCGCCCATATTAAACCGATTGTTGACCCGCAGACTGCGGTTCCCATCGAAATGCCCGATCACAGCGACCGAATCCATCACGCCTTCGCGATATTCCAGCAGCCGGCCGCCATCTGGTATCTGAACCAACTGAAGCTTTTCGGGGAGTGCGAACGATATTCCAAGCGGCACGAGCACCGCCAACTTTTGCCATCCCGAAATCTTTGCCAGCAACAGAAGGTATGCGAGCCCAATCAACACCAGTGTCCACTTCGTGCCGATTATTCTGAACATGGCTAAGCCGAACAGCAGCGGCGCCAACGCGCTGCCGAGAGTGTTAAACGCGACCGCCTTGCCAACGCCACCTTCCCTCCGCCGGGCGGATTGAACCAAATGACTGAAGGCGCAGCCCATGAGAATTGTCGGAAGTCCGAAGACCGCGGTCGCCACGGCCAGTTCCGCGCCCAACACACTGAGGCGGCCGTCGCCCAAGGCAGTTCGAATCGCGTAGTAGAAACTTTGAGACTTGAACAGCAGCCAGATACCGATGAGACATGTCGTCGACGTTCCGATGAACAAGTAATTCAACAGTGAGTGAACCTCAAAGCGGCGGCCCAATCGCTGATACAAAGCGGCTCCGATTGCTGTTCCCAGGAGGTAAATTGATAACGCGGCGGCATAGCTGTAAATCGTGTTCTCCAAAACCTGGGCCAACACTCGCACCCCTAATAGTTCGTACCCGATCCCGAGCAATCCAGTGAAGAAAACCGTCAAACTCAGACGCCACGCGGGAACCACTTTTATCGTGAAGCGTTCGGTCTGGTCGTGAATTGCGACCGTGCGTCGGACCTTCGCCTCGATCAGCAATGCCAGAACTCCACAAAACAGGTTGAGTCCCGCAAAAATAATTATCGTCCGGGTGAACCCCAGCGCGGGAACAATCCAAAACGTGCTCGCGATGGTCCCGGCAACCGCGCCGAACGTGTTGGCCGCGTATAAGGCCCCGATACATCTCCGGTCCGCCGCGAACGCTGACACAAATCGATCCATGGCGGAAAATGTTGCGCCCATCGCCAGCGTTGCGGGCAATAGAAAGATAAATGGGATCAGGAAGGCAACTGTCCAATGACGAAGCGGGGAAACATCCAGTCCGACGGCCTTTACAGCCAGGTCATTGATTCGGGGGAAAAACTCTGCCAGAACAAATCCCCAGAATCCAATAATCAATTCCAGCGCGCCGTACCAGCGGCCAGGTCGCTGGCTGCGACTGACCGGAGCGTCGAGCGTCCGCGCGCCGATCGCCAGTCCCGCGAAGAAGGCTACTACCACGGCGAGCAGGCTGGGAATCTCGTGTCCCAACCCAATGGCGAACATTCGTGACCAAACCATCTGGTACCCGAGTCCGCACACTCCCGAGACGAGAAAAATCCCGTACTTGGTAGCGGATATCAAAGACGGCGGCATTACTTAAAACTTGCGATGTTTCGGTTACGCTAATGCATCGGAATGTCACGCCTCAAGCATAGAGCCGTTCTTTTGCTTACCGATTGGAATCGATAGGTTTTTGCGGGCTTCTGAACCCCTTGTGGCTAAATACACTCGCAAAAGATCAAGGCAGTAACAGAGGTGATCATGAAGGCGCCAGTATAGGCGCGATAAAAGGACTTTGGCTTCATCGGTCACCGACCTCTGCCGATAGAGAAAGCACATAGATTTACGCAGGGGTGAAATCTTTAGATAGCATCACGCGCGAAGCAGAGGTTCCGTCAGAAACTCAAAGTCCCGGCGGCAAACTTCATTCAGCCGTAATGCCACTCGGTCGTTTCTTACAGCGTCGATCAATAAACTAAACGGATCCAAGATGGGAAGTGGACCACTTCAACTAGTTCGCGTTGGGCCGCCCCGAAGGCGGCGGTTAAGTTCCATGAGACGGGCGTCTGCGCGATTGGCGATTCCTGCCCTGGTCCTCGCAACTTGGGCGTTCGCCGCGGAGCCGGCTGGCCTGGAAAGTCTCACGGGACTCAAGCACGTAGTTGAGGTTCGGAGTCTCTCACTCGCGGATGCTCAACCCGGGCATCCTGTACATCTGCGCGGGGTGGTGACTTACTATGATTCGGAGTGGGGGCACTTGATCGTCCAAGACAGTCAAGCCGGCATCTTTGTCAGTCCATTACAAGCCAACCTTCCGATTCAAACGGGTGACCTCGTGGAAGTGGAAGGTGTCAGCGGAACCGGCGATTTTGCCCCGATCATTGCCAATGCTCGAATCACCCCGCTAGGCAAGGGTGTGATACCATTGCCCCGCGAAGTTTCGTTCGACCACCTTGCGAGTGGACGGGAGGACAGCAATTGGGTGGAGCTCCGAGGAGTTGTGCGTTGCACTTCTCGGGATGGGAGCCATCTGGTTCTGGATATCGCCTCCGCCGGAAACCGATTTAAAGCACGTATTCCCGACTTCACGGGCAAACAACCTGAAGAATTGGTCGGTGCTGCGGTGCGGATCCGTGGAGTGTGCGGGACGGTTTTCAATCAGAAGCGCCAAATGGCCGGTATCAAGTTGTTCATCCCTGACTTGCGAGAGATCAAAGTCGAGGACCCCGGTAGCAGCGATCTCTTCGGTTTGCCGGCGCAACCGATTGGCAGCTTGTTTCAGTTTTCCCCGAAAACACTTTCGGGCCGCCGGGTTAAAGTCGAAGGTATCGTGACTTTCCAACGGTCGGGCGAGCTGTTGATCGTTCAAAACGGAGCGGATGGGCTTTACGTTCAAACTACTCAAACGACGACTGTTCAATCAGGAGATCGCGTAGAGATTTTGGGATTCCCCGCCTTGGTTGAACGCTCACCGATTTTAGAAGATGGAGTTTTTCGACGAATTGGCGGCGGGCTTCCCCCGACACCGGTAAAGCTTTCGGCCAAACAAATCTTGAATAGCGACGCACATGCAAAGTTGGTTTGTGTCGAAGGCAAACTTGTCGATCTAACCGTCCGTCCCAATGAGGGGGTCTTGGTATTACAATCGGACGATTTAATCTTTCCGGCCCGCTTGAATGTAGCCAGCGGGGGAAACTCTCTGACGCAACTGAGAGAAGGCAGCGTTTTGGAGGTGACGGGTGTCTGTTTGGTGGATGCGAACAAGGATCAAGAGCCAGGGTCGTTTCGTCTGCTGCTCGCTTCGCCGGGCGCCGTCAGAGTGCTGGCGCAGCCGTCATGGTGGAATCTCGGGCATACGCTCGTAACTTTGGGACTGATGGTGCTGCTTGTGATTGCGGCCTTGGCCTGGGTGGCTTCGTTGCGATACCGCGTCCGCGAACAGACGGAGATCATCCGGCGACGGCTCGAACATCAGACGGTACTGGAGGAGCGCTTTAAAGACCTCGTAGAGAACGCGGTTGAAGGGATATTCCGGATCGGGCCCAACGGCCGGTACGCCGCCGTAAACAAAGCCCTGGCACGCATGCTCGGCTACACCTCACCGGCGGAGGTGATTGACAACCGCAATCCTCGTGATTCCCAGAACCACGTGGCAACGGATCGCCAGGTTGAGTTGGCGAGACTCCTTGAGGAACGCGGTTCCGTGGAGAGGTTTGAATACCAGGCGCGACGCAAGGATGGAAGCGTCATTTGGGTTTCCGAAAATGCGCGGGCCGTGCGAGGCGCCGGGGGCGAATTTCTGTACTATGAAGGCACGGTCGTCGACGTTACTGAACGAAAACGTGCGGAGGAGGCTCTTCGTAAGAGCAACGAGCAATTCGAGGCGTTCATGGATCATAATCCGGCCGTGGCGGTCCTTAAGGACGAAGAGGGGCGTTACCTGTATGCCAATCGGGCCTGGGAGAAACAATTTCCAACCGAACGTGCCGATTGGAGGGGGAAGACTGACTATGATTTCTGGCCGGCCGAGACGGCAAAACTTTTCCGTGAAAGCGACCTGGCAGCGCTGGCCATGGACCAAAGTATCGAGAAGCTTGAGTCGGCCTACGACGCGAACGGCAGTCTTCGATATTGGATGGTGTTTAAGTTTGCGATCAAGACGGCCGAAGGGCGACGAGCAGTTGGAGGATTGGCGCTCGATATAACGGATCGCCAGCAAGCGGAGGAGTCATTGCGACAGTCCGACGAACGTTTCTCGAAGGCGTTTCGTGCCAGCCCAATTCCCATCTGTATCAGCACGCTCAAGGAGGGCCGTTACCTTGACGTGAATGACAGCTTTCTTCAACTCCTCGGATTCAGCCGGGAAGAGGTCATCGGGCACACATCGCTTGAGTTGCGAATCTGGGCCGAGCCCTCCGATCTCGCCAAAATGGTGCAGCGGCTTCGAGAGCAGAAATATCTTCGTGATACCGAGATAAACCTGCGCGCAAAATCAGGTGAAATGCGGCGAGTGCTCTTTTCAATCGAGTTTATTGAAATTGAGTCCGAGTCCTGCACTCTGGCGATCCTGCACGACGTGACTGATCGCTTGCGGCTTGAAGAACAATTGCGCCAGGCTCAGAAGATGGAAGCAGTTGGACAGCTTGCGGCGGGCGTGGCTCATGACTTCAACAATATCCTGACGGTCATTCAGGGAAATGCCGGCTTGCTTCAGTCCGACTTCGGATTAGCGCCTGAACAGTGTGAACTGGCGAAACAGATCTCCGTGGCATCGGCGCGGGCTGCTGGTCTTACGCGGCAATTGTTGATGTTCAGCCGCAAGCAGGTCATTCAGCCGCGGGCTTTTGATTTAAACGAATTGATCAGCAATCTCACCAAAATGCTCTCCCGTATTATTGGCGAACACATCAATCTTCAGTTTAATTACTACCCGAGGCTGCCCGAGATTCACGCGGACCCGGGAATGATCGAACAGGTAATCCTCAATCTCGCCGTCAATGCCCGGGACGCGATGCCTCAAACCGGCCAACTCATGCTCAGTACTTCAGCCGTGGAACTTGATGAAGACACGGCACGCCTGAACCAGGAAGCGCGCCCCGGGTATTTTGTTTGCCTGAGCGTTACGGATAATGGCTGTGGGATGGACGCGGCCACTCAACGAAGAATATTCGAGCCGTTCTTTACCACAAAAGAAGTGGGCAAAGGCACTGGTCTGGGGCTAGCGACGGTTTATGGAATCATCAAACAACATCAAGGCTGGATCGAAGTGATGAGTCGTGTGGGACTGGGAACAACTTTCCAAATTTTTTTCCCGAGTCGACCGAAGATTTCTAAAGAACGCACGGAAATTTCATCGACGGATAAGGCACGCCCGGGGAGCGAAATGATCCTGGTTGTTGAAGATGAACCGGCGCTCTGTGAACTCGTGAAGGACATTCTGCTCCGCTATGGCTATCGAGTGCTTACCGCAGGATCGGGAGTTGAGGCCCTCCAAGTTTGGGCAGCCAATAAACAAAGAATCGACCTGCTCCTGACGGACATGGTCATGCCTCACGGTCTGAGCGGAAGGGAGTTGGCCGAACAGGTTCAGAAGGAGAAACCTGAACTCGAGGTTCTCTATACAAGCGGGTATTCGGCGGAAATGTTGGGCACGGACTTCGTCCTTCAGCCGGGAATTCGCTTCTTGCAGAAGCCGTATGAGCCGGAGACGCTCGCCAAAGCAATTCGCGTTTGCCTTGATGAATAAGTGAACGCAGCGCCCGTGCTCTACCTTGGCGACTGTCCCTTAGGTATAGGTTTCGAATTTACCTTCGGGACCACTGAGGCTTTCCTCGAGTCCCAGTCTCGTTCGGAAATTAATATTGATGTTATGAACATGTCTTTCTATCCGGTTACTGGCTCCCGAATTTTCAAACGAAATTCGGCTAAACATTTCGGCGGATCCACCGATTTGTCTGCAGACAACTCAACGAAGATTACGATGAAACGCAATATCGCCGGAGCCGCCGGACCGGAGGTCAACGCCACTTTGATCCACAAATTCCAAGCGCGGTGGATCGGACTCGCAGCCCTCGTTTGGCTTTTGTTCATGCCGGCATCTGGATCGGCGGAGCAGCTCGGCTTTCGTCTCAAGCAAGCGCCCTTCTTTTCGCGCGCCAGCTTTAGCTACGCGGGGAAAGCTTCAGCGGATGAACTGGAGCCCACCTACTCGCCTTTCGCCGCCATCCTGACGGAATTCTACGATATTTCACTGGGGTTGACCACGGTGTTTTTGTTGGTCGTCCTGTACTGGTCAGTAACGTTACGGCGACGGGTGAGGGAGCAAACCGAGCAGATCCGTTTGCAATTCAAGCGAGAAACCGCGCTTGAGGAGAATTACCGGGAACTGTTCGAAAATGCGAACGACATGGTTTATACGCAGGATTTGACGGGGAGATTTACATCGCTCAACAAGGCAGGTGAAAAGATCCTTGGTTGCACTCGTAATGAGGCCCTCGGAAGGAATTTCAAAGAGTTCATTGCCCCTGACACCAGCGGAAACTTTCAACAATGGATGGAGAGCAGTCTGGCGGGAACAGCGGCTCCCCGGTGGGAGATCGAGATGCTCGCCAAAGGCGGGACTCGTCCAATCATCGAGGTCAACACACGGTTAATCCAATCCGAGGGAAAGGCCTTGGGAGTGGAGGGTATCGCTCGGGACATCACTGAGCGGAAACGGGCCGAGGAAGCGCTTCGACAATCCGAAGAGCGTTTCTCGAGTGCGTTTCGCGTCAGTCCGGTATCGATAGCGATTAGCACGGTTGCGGAAGGGCGCTATGTTGACGTCAACGAGAGTTTCCTGCGACTTTTCGGTTTTCGTCGCGACGAGGTTGTCGGCCATACGGCGGCAAAGCTGAATATTTGGGTTGACGTCGACGAGCGGAGTCGCATCGAAAAGATGCTCCAGGCACGCCAGTCCGCCTCGGGGATTGAATCCAAATTCCGGACGAAGTCGGGTGACATTCGCACTGCTCTGGTTTTCATGGAACTGATTGACCTTGGCAGCGAACCCTGCGCGCTCTCGATCACACACGACATGACGGACCGGCTTAGGCTGGAGGCTCAGTTGCGTCAGGCGCAGAAAATGGAGGCCGTTGGCAGATTAGCGGCCGGGGTCGCGCATGATTTCAACAACATGCTGACGGTTATCCAGGGGAATACCCTGATGGCGATGTCCCGGAACAATCTTGGACCGGAATTGAGCAAATCATTGGAGCAGGTCTCGGATGCCGCGCAACGCGCCGCGAATTTGACCAAGCAACTTCTAACGTTCAGCCGCAAGCAGGTACTTCAGCCCAAGACTCTGGATCTAAACGAACTGATCAACAACCTGACCAAGATGCTCAAGCACCTTCTCAGCGAGGATATCGTCCTGAAATTTAACTACGGGGGTAATCTGCCCATCATTCTGGCGGATGCAACCATGATGGACCAGATCATCATGAACCTGGCGGTGAATGCGCGGGATGCCATGCCTAAAGGCGGAAGACTGAGTATCAGCACGACCGCAGTCGAAATCGACAAGGGGTACGTAGCAAATCATGACGAGGCACGCGAGGGGATTTTCCTTTGCTTAAGCGTTGGCGACACTGGTTGCGGGATGGACGCGGCTACTCAATCACGGATCTTCGAGCCCTTTTTTACGACCAAGGATGTCGGCAAGGGGACCGGGCTGGGACTGGCGACCGTGTATGGAATCGTTAAGCAGCACCACGGCTGGATCGAGGTCAACAGCGAGGTCGGTAATGGGACTATTTTCAAGATCTTTTTGCCGTGCGACAAAGCGGTTATAACGCCAGGTAAGCGATCTCCCTCGCGGCGTGTTCGCCATGAGAAGGAAACGATCCTGGTCGTGGAGGACGAACAAACCGTTGGGGAACTTGTCGGAGGCGTCCTCAAAGAAAATGGATATCGGGTCCTCGACGCATCGAGCGGACTGGACGCCCTCCAGGTTTGGAATGAAGAGGGGGGCGAAATCGATCTGTTACTCACCGACATGAGAATGCCCAAAGGCATGTCTGGGCATGAGCTCGCCGAAAACCTTAAAGCTCTCAAACCCGATCTGAAAGTGATCTATACCAGCGGCTATAGTCCGGAAGTGGCTGGGTACGATCTGGAACTGCTGGAAGAGACTAATTTCCTCCCGAAGCCTTATCCTCCCTCGACGTTGCTTCGGATCGTTCGCAATTGTTTGAACTCACAGGAAGTCGTGGTCGCCTAATTCCGCGCCCCTCTCAGGTTGGCTCAGCCCACTGTCGTGAGCGATAGAACGCCGCGCGCGATCACTTTTTCCACCTGCTCGCAGTCCAACAATAAGGTTTTGCCTGCCTCAAGCGCGAGCACGGAAATCTTGGCCGCGGCACAGGTTTCGATGGTTTGTAAACCAACGCAGGGGATATCAAAACGCAAGTCGTGTTTCTCCCTGGCAACTTTAACCGCGACAGCGCCACCTTGGTTCCCTGAAAGTTCGCCACCCCGGGCAAGGCATTTATCCGTCCCTTCAAATCCTTCCACCGCGAGGACGGTTCCATTCTTCACCACAACGCTTTGACCGATTTCCAGTCGCGAGATCTCTTTGGCGATCCGGAAACCGAACGCAACATCCGCCCGCTGACTTTCTGACAATTTATGGCCCAGATGAAATCCGGATCCTGGCATGAGCGGCTTCAGCCAAGGCGTGGCCTCTATAAGATCGACGCCGTCTTTCTTCAATTCGTTGGCAATTGCCCCAAAGATAGTGTGCGCATTTTTTTCTTTCAGCTTCAGCAGTAAAGCCATCGCTCGCAGGTCGGGCCGGAAATCAAAAAGATTCTTCG
The DNA here is from genome assembly GCA_039933075.1 of Verrucomicrobiota bacterium. Taxonomy (GTDB): domain Bacteria; phylum Verrucomicrobiota; class Verrucomicrobiia; order Limisphaerales; family JACPZS01; genus JBDTOW01. The sequence continues at coordinate 8,906 of JBDTOW010000019.1, forward strand.
GAGCGATTTGACCGACCATCACGCATTGCGTGATTCCGCGGTCGGTGAACGCGGCAATCATCTTTGAAAGCTGGCCAACTCTCAGCCAGATGATCTCATCGACCAAAGAAGCCAAATCCGGATTCGTTTCACCTTCGAACGCCACAGCAACCAGACGGAGCACTCCGCCTCTCCTGGCTTCGCGGGCAAACGCCAGCGGGAGCGAACGGTTACCAGCGATAATACCTAACGCCTCAGGTAAATACGTCATGACAGAAAACGATAAACTCTCGGGTAAAGTCTGCAATCCTGTTTGGAAGGACGGGCAGCAACAGCGAAACCGGTGATTGCCGGCATCACCAGGATCGATTCGGTTTATTTGATTTTTGCTTTGACAGTTTAGGCTTTTGGCAGTGGCATTTGCTCGAACTAATCCAACCGACGCTTATGAAAAAACTAGCTTTGCCGTTACTCGTCACCGTTGCCGCCATTATGACTCTTGTCGCTGCTCACAAGGATACTCGATGTTATGAGCTGCGTGTATACTACGCTGCGCCCGGGAAACTGGACGAGCTAAACACGCGCTTTCGCGACCACACCTGCAAGCTCTTCGAGAAACATGGCATCGTCAATCTGGGTTACTGGACGCCGAGCGATAATCCGGAGAATAAATTAATCTACATCCTCGGGTATCCCAGCCGGGAGGCTCGGGAGACATCCTGGAAGAAGTTTATGGCGGATCCCGATTGGCAAGCCGCGTACAAGGCATCTGAAGTCAACGGCAAACTTGTGACAAAGGTGGAATCTACCTTTTTGGCTGCAACCGATTACACGCCCGAAATCACGGCGGCGACCGGCGCGGGACCTCGAGTGTTCGAGTTGCGGACGTACACCGCAACTCCCGGCAAACTGGACGATCTGAATTCCCGATTCCGCGATCACACGGTTAAGCTTTTCGAACAGCACGGAATGACGAACATCGGCTACTGGACTCCAATGGATAAGGACAAGGGAGCCGATAACACTCTCATTTACATCCTCGCACACAAGAGCAAGGAAGCCGCCGCCGCCTCATTCAAGGCCTTCGGTCAAAATCCGGCTTGGGTCGCGGCGAAAAAGTCCTCCGAGGACAAAGCGGGCGGATCACTGACTGTCAAAGACGGCGTGAAATCGGTGTTTATGGTGGCGACAGATTATTCGCCGACCAGGTAAGTCCAGTGGCCAAATCACGATCGCGAACGGCGGAATAAAATGGCGCCGAGCGGAGAAATGCCCGTCAAATCAACCCATGAGGGGCCTCGAACCAATCGGCTGGGTCGACTGACCAGGCAGTGTGAGTGACGCATGAAAAGCAATTCCTCTCTCTTCCAACGGATCTCCCGTCGGGAATTTCTGCGCCACACGTCGCTGGGACTTGCCGGCGTCGCTGCCACTAGTAGCATTCCCGGCATTGGCATTACTTCCGCGCACGCCCAGGAAAGCGGCAAAAAGCTTGGATTTGCTCTCGTTGGTCTGGGTAGCCTGAGCACCAACCAGATCGCTCCTGCCCTCCAAAAAACCAAGTTGTGCCGCCTCACCGGGATCGTCACCGGCACACCTGCCAAAGCGAAGATCTGGTCCGAGAAATACAACATTTCCGAGAAGAACGTCTACAACTACCAGACCTACGACAAGATTGCCCAGAATCCCGACATCGACGTCATCTACGTCGTTTTGCCCAACTCGATGCACCCGGAATACACGCGGCGCGCCGCGCTGGCCGGCAAGCACGTCTTGTGTGAAAAGCCGATGGCTAACTCCGCCAGCGAATGCGAACAAATGATCGCCGCTTGCAAGACGGCCAATCGCAAGCTTGCCATCGGATACCGCTGTCAGTTCGAGCCGCATCACCGCGAATGCATCCGAATGGCGCGCGAGAAAGTTTTCGGCGACATCAAAGTCATCGAGGCTGGGTTCGGTTTTCGCATCGGCGACCCAAACCAGTGGCGCCTCAGAAAGGCGATGGCCGGGGGCGGTGCGCTGATGGACGTGGGGATTTATGCACTACAAGCCTGCCGCTATATCACTGGCGAGGAACCAAACTACATTTCAGCAACGGAAACCAAAACCGATCCGGTTAAATTCAAGGAGGTTGACGAATCGCTCAACTGGACGATGAAATTCCCGAGCGGAATTATTGCAAATTGCAGCACTAACTACATTGTCAACGGCATGAACCGGTATTGGGTCGGCGCTGAGAAAGGATGGTTTGGTCTCGATCCCGCTTACAGTTACAGCGGTATCGGCGGCCGCTCCAGTAAAAGTGAAATCAGCTTCCCGCAGATCGATCAATTCGCGGCCGAGATGGACGACTTCGCCGCCTGCATCCTGAACAGCCAGCCATCGCCTGTTCCTGGCGAAGAAGGTTTGCGGGATCTCCGAGTTATTGAAGCTGTCTACAAATCGATCGCAACGGGCAGAGCTGTCACGCTGACTTGAGCTGCAGATTCACGAATTACCCGAGTTTTAAACGAATGACCTGCGGTCATACTTGTGTCCCGGCAATTGAATTCGTTCCGCCAGTGCCTCAGCCGGATACATCCAAATCTCCGCGAGTGTCGGATGATAATGAGGCATTGTCGCCAATTCGTGAACCGTCATCTGCTTGTGCATCGCTGCGATGATTTCGTGAATTAACTCGCCGCCGACCGGACCGACACAACTGCCGCCGATGATTTCGCCGGTCGCGGGGTTTGCCAGAAGTTTCACGAAACCATCCAGCGCTTCCATGATCATCGACTTCCCGTGGTCGTTGAATGGATAATTGGCCGCCAGATACGGAATTTCGCGCGCGCGGGCTTCCTTCTCCGTCAAGCCAACCGTCGCTACCTGCGGGTCTGTGAAGACGACACTGGCGAGCAAACGATAATCCATGCTGCGTGGTTGATCGGGGCGGAGAATGTTGTGGGAAGCGACTTCTCCCTGTTGGATGGCAATGTGAACAATCTCGTGGGGACTGGTGCAATCGCCGGCCGCGTAAATGTGCGGAACGTTCGTCTGCATCAGCGCATTGGTGATAATTCGGCTCCCGTCAGTTGCGACGCCGGCTTTGTCCAGCGAGAGCCAAGCGGTGTTGGGAATCCGTCCGAGGGCGAAGAGGATTTCTTCCGCTGCCACTTTGACGGTTTTGCCCTCGTGCTGGATGCTAACACCTTTCGCGTCATCGTCCCGCCAGGCATCGATCAATTTTGTGTTGGTAAATACAGTAATGCCATCGCGGCGAAAAACCTTTTCGAGCTCCAACGCCGTGTCGGTGTCCGAAACGCTCAGAATATGCTCGCTGCGCTGGATCAGAGTCACCTCGACGCCGAAGCGTGCGAAGAATTGAGCGAACTCCACGGCGACAGCCCCGCCGCCGAGGACGAGCAGTGATTCCGGTAATTCGGTGAGTGCCAAAGCTTCGTCGCTGGTCAGATAGCCGATTTCACTGAGTCGAGGCTGGGGAGGCGGCGCCACAATCGATCCGGTGCTCAATATGAAATGTTGGGCAGTAAGTGTTTTGTGGTCGCCCAATGCCACGGTGTGGGGGTCCAGAAATCGCGCCTGCGCGCGGATGAATTTGAACTGGCCGCTGGCTAATTGTTGCTGGCGGTGTTCGGCGAAGTTTCGTATCAGCCTGTCCTTTCGTGCCATCACCTCGCCGAAAGTGAAATCCACATCCCTGGTTCGAATTCCCCATATCCCAGCGTGGCGGGCGAGATGGATCACGTCGGCGGCGTAGAGCAGCGCCTTGGTTGGCATGCAGCCACGCAAGATGCACAACCCGCCAATCTCCTTGCCTCCCTCGATCACGACGACCCGCAGCCCAGCGTCCGCGGCGGTTCGTGCCGCGGCATATCCGGCACTGCCTCCGCCTATCACCGCGACATCGTAGTCAAAGTTTTCCCCCGCATCACTCATACCGTAGCGCCTGAATCGGATCGAGCTTGGCCGCTTTAAACGCGGGAATGATGCCTGCCAAAACCCCGACACATGCGCTGAAGAGGAATGCCAGCACCATGGCGTTAAGCGTGATGATCGGAGTGTTTTCCGTCGGTGAAATCACGGTGAGCAGGTTCACGAGCCCAAACGAAGCGGCCAGGCCGGCCACGCCGCCGATGACCGCGATAACCACGCTCTCGACCAGGATTTGAATGAAAATATCCGCGTAGGTCGCGCCGATCGCCTTGCGGATGCCGATTTCCCGAATGCGCTCGGTGATGCTCGCCAGCATGATGTTCATGATGCCGATGCCGCCGACCAGCAGGCTGATGGCCGAGATAAAACCGCCGCTCATCCTCGCGTTGCGAATCGAGGTGGTAATTTGCTCCGACCAATTTTCCTGCGTCTGAAACGAAAAGTCTTCGATGCCCTTGTGGGTATGCATCATGACATTGCGGGCTTGCTGCAAGGCAGGTTCGAGCAAATCGATGTCGGCCACTTTCACGTTCAACACGGAAAGACGCGGGTCCGCGAACGTGTTGGTGCCGCCTCCGCCCGCGGAGCGAAATTTGATCCACATCGTGTTGAGTGGAATGTAAATGGTATTGTTCTT
>JBDTOW010000020.1:0-13389 GCA_039933075.1 Verrucomicrobiota bacterium
CAGGCCGGGCCGGGCACACGATCAGCTATTCCGGCCTTGAAAGCCGCCCTGCATGACAAGGACAATACTGTTCGAAGGGCAGCCGCCAGCGCGCTCAAAAAAATTGAACCTCCGGATACAAAGTAATTCATCGAAGACGCGGCGGCGGCGTTTCGTTCAAAGCGGTTTCCCTGTCAACGAAACGCCCTTCGCCCGCATCTTTCATGGCCTCTTTGAACTCGTCCGGAATCCAGGATTCATCGGTTTCGACGACGAACCTGGTCACTTGCGCCCGTTCAGCCGGAGACAGTGCTTTAATCAGTTCGATGATTTCTGGTGCGCTCATGCTGATAATAATCCATACAGGTTGCTTTGGGCAAGTGGGAGCTTGGTAATGATCGTTTTGCCATTTCCGTCTTCACCAACCGTAACCCAATCGTAACTTTTCTGACGCGGAAACGCCATTCGCAACAGCTACGCTTTTCTAAATGACGGTCTCGATAGATTGGAATGGTCCGAAACCAATCAAGACCGGCGAACAAAACTCAACCAAATGGAAACAATGAATCAAAAGCATTTGGAGAAAATGCTTATTAGCGGAGCGGGATTGCTTATCTCGGCATCGCTCATCAATTCCGCGCAAGGGCAGTCCGCGGACGCTTTGATCGACAAGCTGGTGGAAAAAGGAATTTTGAACGTCAAGGAAGCAAATGAATTACGAGAAGAATCGGACAAGGGTTTTACCTCGGCTTACTCGGTGAAAAGCGGTCTGCCCGATTGGGTGACGAGCATGAAGTTTAACGGGGATCTTCGTCTGCGGTACGACGGGATTTACATCCACCCGAATGTCGCTGACAGGAATCGCATGCGGTACCGATTGCGCTTCGGTTTTACCGCGGTGATCAAGGACGACTTCGAAGTCGGCTTGCGTTTGGCGTCCGGGGAAAAAGGTAGCGGACTCGGCGCGGAGGGCGGTGGCAATCCGATCTCGAGCAATGACAGTTTCGGAGACAACGCCTCGAAAAAGCTGTTGTTTCTGGATCTCGCGTACGGGAAATGGACTCCGATTAACAGCAAGAACTGGGCAGTCAGCCTCACCGCCGGCAAGATGGAGAATCCGTTCGTCCTGTCGGACATTGTATTCGATCCAGATTACACACCGGAAGGCCTGGGTGAACAACTCACTTACAAGTTCAACGAGAAACACTCGTTGAAATTTAACGCGGGGCAGTTCGTCCTTGATGAGCTGTCTGGCAGCAGCCGGGATCCTTATTTGGTTGGCGGACAACTGCGGTTCGATTCCATCTGGTCGCCCAAGATTCAGACCTCGCTCGGGGTTTCAGGGCTGGCGATATCCGACCCGGCAAGCCTCGTGAATTCCGCCGTGCCCAACCAAAATCGCGGGAATACGCGAGAAAATACCGGGACCGCCGCGGCGCCGGTCTTCGCTCTGGTATACGACTATTATCCAATTGTCGCCGATGGAACATTCATTTATACCCTGGAAAGTTTCCCGGCCTACCCCGGGGCGTTTCCCCTCAAGTTATCCGTCGATTATGTCTACAACCCTGGTGCGCCCAATAACAACGAAGCCTATCAATTAGGAGTTTACATTGGCAAAGCAGGAAAGAAAGGCACGTGGGAGCTTTCGTATCGTTACAAGACGCTTGAAGGCGACGCTTGGTACGAGGAGTTGGTTGATTCGGACACCGGCGCGTTTTACCAAGCGGCACCGGTCGGAGGCAGTTCCGGATACGGCGCAGGAACCAACCTCCGGGGTCACACGATCCGAGGTCAATACTCGCCATTCGATTCGTTCACCTTCGGCATCACTTATTACATGTACGACTTGATTAACGAGTTTCCCACGGGTTCACTCAGTCACGCGAATCGGATTCAAGTTGACGCCGTTTGGAGGTTTTAGCCCACCGGAAACCAGTGAACGGACCCAGTTCCCGCAGCCCGCTCTTTTAATAAAATGAAAATGATGAAAACGATTCTTTCGAACATCAGCCTGGTCATGGCGATTATGACGGCCGTTGCCTCGGCGCACGCTGGCGCCATCACGGTGAAAGGTTCAGATACTCTCGTCATCCTGGCTCAGAAATGGGCCGAGGTCTACATGGGCAAGCACGCCGATGTGAAAATTCAGGTCACCGGCGGCGGCTCCGGAGTCGGCTTCGCGGCGTTGCAAAATCAGACTACGGACCTGGCAAATGCGTCGCGCAAGATTCGATCCAAAGAAATCGAGGCGTGCCTCAAGTCTTTTGGCAAGCGGCCCACGGAATACAAGGTGTGCCTGGATGGACTCTCCGTCTACGTCAGCGAGAACAACCCGGTCAAGGAATTGAGCCTTCCGCAGCTCGAAACGATTTTCACCGGCAAAGTCCGGAACTGGAAAGAGGTCGGCGGCCAGGACGCTCCCATCACCGTCTACAGCCGCGAAAACAGTTCGGGCACTTACGAGTTCTTCAAGGAGCAGGTGCTTCGGGGCAAGGACTTCGCGGCCAGTGCCCAGACCATGCAGGGCACCGCTTCCCTGTTGCAGGCGGTGGCCAAGGACAAAAATGGGATCGGTTACGGCGGAGCCGCGTATGGCGCGGGCGCCAAGCATTTGCTCATCAGGAAGAACGAAAACTCACCCGCTATCGAACCGACGGAGGAAACGGTCGTGAAGGGAACTTATCCCATTTGGCGATATCTGTACATTTATGTGAATCCGGAGCTGGATAAAGGCGAGATCGCCGCTTACCTGAACTGGATTCGCAGCGACGATGGCCAGAAGGTGGTTAAGGATATTGGCTATTATCCGCTCCCGAAAAATCTCCGGGAATAATCTCTCGTTGGATATCCTTCTTTCACGTCCGACGATCGGAACTGGGCGGGCGAGATTGTAACCCAATTGTTGGTTGCCACTTTCTGCCCGCCCAACTTAGGCTTTTCGCGATGTCTGGTGCTCTGCCCCAAAGCAAACGTTCCATCGGTTGGATGGGTCTCCAGCGCGGCCATAAAGCGCGGCCGATTGAATGGCTGGTGGAAAAGGGGATATTCGCGATCTCGCTCTCGGCAATCGTGATGATTTTTTTGATCTTCCTTTTTGTCGCGCGCGAGGCATTGCCTGTTTTTCTTGGACACGTCAACAATTCGCTGGTTCAGAAGCCATTGCCGGTCGAGGCGATGGATCGGCTCACCTCCGCCCAGTTGCGTGAATACCTCGGGCTGACCGAAAAAGAATTTGCCGGGATGGAGCGTGAAACCTTGAAATCGCTGATGGAGGTCAAAGTTGAAGCCGCTAAGGAGGCGCCGGATGACAAGGATGCCGCGCTGAATACGACTTCGTGGAGATACCTTTTGTTTCCTTACCAGTGGAGCGGTTACGACAGACCGGAATACATCTGGCAACCTGTTTCCCAGATTCAAAAATACAACATCGTGCCCTTGTTGATCGGGAGTCTGAAAGCCACGCTGGTGGCCCTGCTCTTTTCCGTGCCGGTCGCGCTGGGTGCTGCGATTTACGTATCCCAACTCGGTAATCCACGGACCAAGGAATTTCTCAAACCAGCCATTGAACTGCTTGCAGGCATTCCCTCAGTGGTGCTCGGCTTCTTTGCCTTGATCGTCATGGCCACGGTTTTCCAAAAGATTTTCGGCTACCAATCACGGCTAAATGCATTCGTCGCTGGCATCGCGCTCGGTCTCACGGTGATCCCGGTGGTGTTCTCAATTGCTGAGGATGCGTTGACCAGTGTTCCGCGCAGTTACACCCAGGCAGCACTCGCCCTGGGCTCATCGAGGTGGCAAGCAGCGTGGCAGATCGTCCTCCCGGCGGCGATTCCCGGCGTGTTCGCAGCCGTGGTGCTTGGTTTCGGGCGCGCGATTGGTGAAACGATGGTTGTGCTGATGGCCAGTGGCAATGCCAGCATCGTTTCCTGGAATCTGTTTGACTCCACGCGCACGATGACCGCGACCATCGCCGCTGAACTGGCCGAAACGGTCACCCACGGAAACCACTATCGAATCCTGTTCATGCTCGGCACTGTCCTCTTCCTGCTTACTTTCGTTTGCAATCTGGCTGCCGATGTGGTGATTCACCGTTTGAAGCACAAGCTGGAGGGCAAACGATGAAAGACCTCCAAAGTTCAGCATCTGAAGCCGAGACAGACAAGACTCGCGTGCTGGCGTTTCACACCGTGAAGTTCGACTTTGCTTCGTTTTTCTTCACCGGTCTAACGGCGCTGGCAACATTCCTAATTCTGGCCACACTGATCACGATTCTTGGCAACATTTTATGGCAGGGTTGGGAAGGCTTTTCCTGGCGGTTCATCAGTTCGAGCTCAAAGAAGGACATGTTCGACGTGGACAAGGCCGGGGTGTTACCCATGATCGTCGGGACCTCCGCGCGTGTAATTCTGATGACGATTTTCGTAATCCCGGTCGGTGTGATCACCGCTATCTATCTTACTGAATATGCCCAGGCGACCTCATCATTCACGCGAGTGATTCGTGCAGCGATCAGCAATCTCGCCGGCGTCCCGTCCATCGTGTTCGGACTTTTCGGCCTGGGTTTCTTTATTAACTTTGTGGGCCAGAAGATGGATACGATCCTTCACCCAGCGAGCGCGGGGCCGGTCTGGGGTCAACCCGCGCTTATCTGGGCCTCGCTAACGCTGGCGACCATGACTTTGCCGGTCGTCATCGTCGCGACGGAGGAGTCGTTAAAGGCGATCCCGGTTGGGCTCCGAGAGGCGAGTCTGGCGCTGGGCGCAACCAAGTTGGAAACCATCATTCAGATTGTTCTCCCGCAGGCGCTGCCCGGGATACTGACCGGGGGTATTTTGGCAGTCAGCCGGGCGGCGGGCGAAGTGGCACCTATCCTGTTCACTGGCGCAGCGTATTATATGGCCGACATGCCGAAATCGCTCACCGTCCAGTTTATGGACCTTGGCTACCACGTGTTTGTACTCTCAACCCAATCGCCCAATATTGATCAAACTCGCCCCATTCTCTTCGCCACCGTTCTGGTTTTGCTGGTGCTCACGTTCGCGCTCAATATTGTTGCCATCCTGGTGCGTGCCAACATGCGAAAGAAAATACTCTCAATCTCTTGAAGGCTATTATGCCGGAATCGACTCTGCCCCAAATAGCCATCAACCATCCGGCGGCACCCGCCGCGAAACCGCAGCCAACGGATTCCGGCCCGCTGATTGAAACTCATAATCTGTCACTGTTTTATGGCCGCGCGCAGGCACTCAGAAATGTCTCGCTGACGATTCAACCGAAAATCGTCACGGCTTTGATTGGGCCATCGGGATGTGGAAAATCGACGTTGCTGCGTTGCTTCAACCGAATGAACGACCTCATCGACAGCGTCCGAATCGAAGGGGTGGTAAAGATCGGCGGGCACGATATCAACAGTCAGACCGTGGATGTAATCGAACTGCGCAAACGAGTGGGAATGGTTTTTCAGAGGTCCAATCCGTTTCCCAAATCGATCTACGAAAACATTGCCTATGGACTCCGCCTCCACGGCACTCGGGACAAAGCAACCTTGGACAGCATCGTGGAGCAAAGTCTTCGCGGTGCCGCGCTCTGGGATGAAGTCCAAGACCGGCTGCATGCCAGCGCACTGGGACTGTCTGGGGGCCAACAACAGCGATTGTGCGTCGCGCGCGCGATTGCCATTAGACCGGAAATCATCCTGATGGATGAACCGGCTTCCGCTCTCGACCCGATCGCTACGGCGAAAATCGAGGAATTGATTTTGGAGTTGAAAAAGGAATTTACGATCGTAATCGTCACCCACAACATGCAGCAGGCTGCTCGGATATCGGACTACACGGCGTTTTTCTATCTGGGCGAACTTGTCGAGTATGACAGCGCCTACAAAATCTTCACCAATCCCGGCAAGAAGCAAACGGAAGATTACGTGACCGGGCGATTTGGTTGAGCTTAGCGAAATCTTATGACCCATTTCGAAAATGAAATGACTGATCTAAAGGAAAAGCTCCTGCTCATGGCCAGTCTGGCTACCGCTGCTGTGAGCAGGGCCGTCAAAGCGCTGGTCGATCGGGACGACGACTTGGCACGCGCGGTGATCGAGGAAGATACGGCGATCGACCGGCTTGAGATGGAAATTGATGAGATCGCCATCGCTCTGTTGTCAAAAGCTCCGCTTGCGTCAGACCTGCGTCTGATCACCGTGGCGATGAAAGCGTCGCGCGACCTCGAGCGGGTAGCGGACGAGGCAACTTCGATCGCACGACGGGCACTCGATTTGGGACAGGAGCCGCAGCTCAAACCCTACATCGATATTCCACGGATGGCGACCATGGCTATGGAGATGCTAAAGGATGCCTTGGATGCATTTGTCAACCGCAACCCGGAAAAAGCCCGCGCCGTGATTCCGCGCGATAAAGAGGTGGACGCGCTGAACAAGCAGCTTCATCGCGAGCTGGCCAGCTACATGATCGAAAAGCCAAACACCATCACCCGCTGTCTAAGTCTTATGGTGATTTCCAAACGGCTTGAAAGAATCGCTGACCATGCAAAGAATGTGGCAGAAGAGGTCGTTTTCCTGTACGAGGGGCGCGATATTCGTCACCCGGGCCACGCTATCAATCCGAATGCATCGGCCCAGAGTGAGGGTAGCTCCAGCCCTAAATAATTTTTGACCAGTCCAGGTTCCAATCCGCTCAAGTTTTAGTTTCGTCCTGCCGAAAACAAGACAGGATTTGAAGATCGTACGTATGAATTTTTGAAAAGCTGGAAGTATGCCCTCCTACAGTTACATTGCACGTGAAGTAACCACCGGCCGAGAGGTTCGCAGTTCGCTGGACGCTTCTTCGGAACAGACAGCCGTCGCGTCCTTACTGAATCGCAACCTGCTGGTCGTTTCCATCCAGGAAAAAGTGGCAAAAAAAGGAAAGACCGCCGGTGGCTCCGTCGCTCTGGCTGATCTGGTCATGTTCACCCGCCAGTTGGCGACGATGATCGACGCGGGTCTGGCAATGGTGCAATCGCTGCAGGCGCTGGCTGACCAGACCGGCAACAAGGTCATGCGCGATGTGATCCGGGATGTTTGTACCCGAGTCGAAGGAGGCGACAACTTTTCCGCGGCGTTGAACAAGCATCCCAAGGTTTTTGATCGACTATATGTCTGCATGGTGGATGCCGGCGAGAAGGGCGGATTACTCGCCGAAATCCTCTCGCGCCTGGCGACGTATCTCGAGAACACCGCCCGGCTGCGCAAGAAGGTGAAATCCGCGATGATGTATCCTACGGCGGTCACGGTGATCGCGATTTGCATCACCACTTTCCTTCTCATCAAGGTGGTGCCTGTCTTCGCGGAGATCTTTTCGGGCTTCGGTGCCAAACTGCCCGCGCCAACCCAGTTTCTGATTGACCTCAGCAACGTGGTGAAGAAATATTTTGTTCTCATAATCATTGCTGTAGGAGGTATAGTTTACGGATGGTTCGCTTATATCAAAACCAAGAAAGGCCGCGAATTCTGGGATGGCACCCGAATCAAGCTGCCGATCTTTGGCCACATTGCGCACAAGATCTGCGTTGCCAGATTTAGCCGGACTCTCGCATCGCTGATCCGCAGTGGTGTTCCGATTCTCGAAGTCCTGAATATCGTAGCCAATACCTGCGGCAACGTGATCATGGAAAAAGCCATCCGTGTCGCAATGGGAGACATCGAAAAGGGTGAGGGAATCTCCGCCGCCTTATCCAAGCACCCAATCTTTCCAGTGATGATCATTCGAATGATGAGCGCCGGCGAGCAAACTGGTAAGATTGACGCGATGCTTGAGCGCGTTGCGGACTTTCTGGACGAGGAAATTGAGACAACGCTGGCTGGTTTGACTTCGCTGATTGAACCGCTCTTAATTGTTTTTTTAGGTGTTATTATTGGAGGAATGGTCGTCGCCATGTTCCTGCCGATCTTCAAGATGAGCGACATTATCAATCCGCCGCGAAAGTCCTAGCGCCGGCCGCGGGGGACGCCGGTTCGTCGTTGGAATCCCGCTTGCCTGGCGGCTATTTTCAATTAGCCTTTTCCAATGGCAAAAGTGCTGTTGGTCGACGATGAAGCGACGATGGTCCAGATGGTGACCGAGTTGCTTCGACGCGAAGGTCACGAGGTCTATCCTTTCACCAATGGCCCCGCTGCTCTGGAAGCGGTAACCAGTATTTCGCCCGAGCTTGTCATTTCCGATCTTTATCTCGAAAAGGCCAACGCTTTAGGCCTGGAAATCTTAAAGTGCGCGCGGGCGCTCAATCCTCCGGCGATTGTCATCGTAATCACCGGCTTCGCCACGATCGAGACCGCGGTCGAAGCGATGAAAAAAGGAGCGTTCGATTACTTGGAGAAACCGTTCAAACTCGAGGAACTGAAACTTTGCGTCGAGCGAGCCCTTTCCTACAATGAAGCGATCTCGGAAAACGTTTACCTCCGCAAACAACTCCGAAAAAAATATCAGTTCAACCAGATCATCGGCACATCGCAGCCAATGCTGGAAGTGTTCAAGATGGTCGAACGGGTCGCGAATACAGACAGCACCATTTTGATTCTCGGCGAGAGCGGCACTGGAAAAGAATTGATCGCACGCGCGCTTCATTTCAATAGCCGGCGTCAGTTCGCGCCTTTCGTGCCGATTAACTGTAGCGCGCTTCCCGAGAGTTTGCTTGAATCCGAACTATTCGGCCACCGCAAGGGGTCTTTCACGGGCGCAATCCAAGACAAAAAGGGACTCTTTGAAGAAGCGGATGGCGGCACCATTTTCCTGGATGAGGTTGGCTCCATGTCGCCCATGCTCCAGAGCCGCCTCTTAAGAGTGCTTCAGGAGCGTGAAGTGCGCCGAGTGGGTGAAAACACTTCCATCTATGTTAACGTCAGAGTGCTTGCAGCTACAAACGAACCGCTCGAACGGAAGGTCAAGGAAGGAACCTTTCGGGAGGATCTCTACTACCGTCTAAACGTGATCCCCATCACGCTCCCCAGATTGCGAGACCGCCAGGAAGACATTCCCTTGCTCGTGGCTCATTTCTTCAGAAGCCGAACGAGTGCAGGGTCCGGTAAGCCCTTTCAGGTCACCCGTCAGGCAATGGAGGCGCTTTGTCAATACAACTGGCCAGGCAACGTCCGCGAGCTCGAGAATGCAATCGAACGCGCCTGCGTCCTGTCTGAAGCAGATACAATTCGACTGGCGGATCTGCCACCGCTGCTCCAACACTCCGCCTCGAAAAACACTCCGGATTCGGCGGCCGAATCGGCAAACTGCACTCCAAAACAGAATCGGCTGGCCGAGGCTCTCTATCCACTGGACATAAAAACGGATTCACCGGCCAGAGTCGACCTCGAGAACCCGGGATTGCCGTTGCGTCAGCCCCTGCGACCACTCAAGTCCTTTCTGCGCGAGCAGGAGTTGGCGCTCATCAACCGTGCCCTGGCTCAAACCGGTGGCGACAAAGAAAAAGCGTCCGCGCTACTCGAAATCAGCGTTGCGACGCTTTATCGAAAGCTCTCCGAAGAAGGTTAATCTTCCTCAGAGCGGTCCTTCACGGGCCATATTGCAGGGGTTTCGGCAGTTTCCAATAATTTTGTTTCCTTTTTCTGAAACTGCTTTTTACAATGCGGGATTGTTGCAGGCGCGCCGGCAACGGATTTCATTGGAAGGAAGAGTTTGAATTATGCCCTTAAACCATACGAGAGATTTGTTCGCGCAAGCCCTGAAGGGGAAATATGCGATTGGCGCCTTCAACGTCAACAACATGGAATTGCTGCAAGCAATTGTTGAAGCCTGCGAGGAAGAAAAGGCGCCCTTAATGCTCCAGATTTCAAAGGGAGCCCGCCAATACGCCAACCCGGTTTATCTGAAGAAATTGATCGAAGCGGCGGTCAGCCTGACCAATATTCCGATCGCCGTCCACCTGGATCACGGCGATACCTTCGAACTCTGCAAGGAATGCATCGATGAAGGTTTCACGAGCGTCATGATTGATGGCAGTCACGAGCCGTTCGAGAAGAATGTCGAGATTTGCCGCAAAGTTGTGGATTATGCTCACAAGCATGACTGCGTCGTTGAAGGAGAACTCGGCATGCTGGTTGGCGCGCAGCACGACGACGGCGAAGAGGGGGGCGGTTACTCGAAGGGCGGTGTGTATACTCATCCGGACGAAGCGGTGGAGTTCGTCAGGCTGACGGGTGTCGACTCCCTTGCCGTGGCAATCGGAAATTCACATGGGGCCTATAAGTTCAAAGGTGAACAACATCTCGACCTCGAACGTTTGAAAGCGATCAAGAAAGCTCTGATGGACGCGGCCTTGGGTGATTATCCTCTCGTGTTACACGGGGCATCCAGCGTGCCGAAGGATTTGGTTCAAGAAGTCAACCGATACGGAGGCAAGCTGGGAGAAGACACCGCCGGTGTTCCGGAAGCTGACATCGAAGTCGCGCGGCGAGTTGGTTGCACCAAAGTCAATATCGATACGGATCTTCGCCTGGCGATGACGGCTGCCATCCGTAAGGCATTTCACGATAATCCCAAAGAATTCGATCCGCGGAAATATCTTGGGCCTGCCCGTGCCCGGGTAAAGGAACTGGTCCGGCACAAAATCAAAAACGTGCTTTGCTGCGCCGGTCACGCCTTTGATTGAACTCGAGCCAGCGGAAAGACCACGCGCACCAAGGTTTTCTGACCAGGGACACTCTCGATCACCAGCTGGCCACCGTACAATTCGCTCAGTCGCCTGGCGATAAACAGGCCCAGTCCCGCGCCCTGCTGCTCGTAGAATTTGCGTTCAAACTGCATGTGCGCCCCGATGTTGGCGATTTGTTCGCCGCTCATTCCACGACCATTATCGAGTACCTGTAAATTAAAGGAAGTGTCAGCGACCTGGGTGAAGACCTGGACCATCGAGCCTGGCTCGGAAAACTTAAAAGCGTTTTCCACCAATTCTTCGACGATCTTTTTCAAATGTTCCTGAGAAATTGGAATGCTGGCGGAAGTAATTTGGACGTCGAGATCGGATTCGCGCCGCGCTTTGTTCGCCTTTTCGCGGGCGACGTCGAGTACGAGGTCACCGACAGGAATTGTTTCAACCTGTCGAAGCGCCGCAACTCTTTCCGGATCGGCTGCCACCAATTCGATCTGAGCGTAGACAAG
Source organism: Verrucomicrobiota bacterium (assembly GCA_039933075.1). Taxonomy (GTDB): domain Bacteria; phylum Verrucomicrobiota; class Verrucomicrobiia; order Limisphaerales; family JACPZS01; genus JBDTOW01. The sequence goes on from JBDTOW010000020.1 coordinate 11,148, forward strand.
AAAGTTTTCAATGATGCGGTGGAGACGCAACGCTGCCTCATTGATAAATTTAGCGGTTTCCAAGATCTCCTGAGAGCGCATCGTCCGATGGTCCTCCATGAGTATGGAGGACAAACCGAGGATTCCATTCAGTGGCGTTCGCAGCTCGTGCGGCAATGCCAGGCTGATGTTTCCCCGCAGTTCCTCAAGTTTTTTGTCGGAGCGCCGCTGGAAAGTTTCGTGCTTGGTCAGGCGGGTCGTGACAGCTCCCATCAATTCGGCAGCGTTGAACGGCTTGCTCAGAAAATCATCTGCGCCGAGCTCCATCCCACGCCGGAAGTGGATTCTGTCGGAAGCGCCCGTGAGAAATATAAACGGAATCACCGCAGTCAGCGATTCCTTGCGCAAGACAGCCAGGGTGCCAAAACCGTCCAGGTTCGGCATGTTGATGTCGCAAAGGATCAGATCCGGCAAGTGCGTTTGAGCGAGCCGCACACCGGACATTCCGTCTCCGGCGGAAAGCACATTGAAACCCGCGAACCTTAAAGTTTCTGTGATGATTTCAAGAACTTCGGAAGTATCATCAATCACGAGAATTGTCTTCATCACATCGGCGAAAAAGTGCTGTTCACACCATCCAATTTGAAACCTGTCCGCTCACGTGACCTCAACCGTGAACGATTCGAAAGATTCGCAGTCACTAGTCTCCGATCCATCGGTAATGCACCCGCGAAACTAAAGCGGCATGGGATATTCGGACCGCGTCGCTATGATTACTGCCCGAGGAGCAGTTCATGTCTGGCCATCTGCTTCCGGTGCGAAGCCGGGTGTGCGTCGGATTTGTCACTTCACTGGCCTCGAACCACCGCTCGTCCGGCTCGCTCATGTGTTCGCTTCACCCTTTCGAGTTCGGCTTCCCCGGCGAGAACCATGCTGAACAGACTCCAGCCTTTCCGACCGGCATGGAGCGCGGTGAGGATGGTTTCATAGATGATAACGGTGGTCCACGAGCCGAGAGTCCACACCAAAACCGCCTCGATGGGCAAGTCGCAGTGGGGATTACCAGTGCGACAACATCTTATTCTCGATCCATGCCTTGCGTCCAATTTGGCCTTTGGCAAATTTTATTCAACCCGGCGGCGCGGCGCTACTAATTTAGCACAGGAAATCCGCTCGGATCACTTGCGCAAACGCGGAACTGGTGCCATCAAGAAGCGAACTATATTTTGAATGATATCAAAAAACTCAGGGCATGAAAGGTGGCTGGGATCGTCTCTCTTCCTTTTAGGCCTGATCCCGGTCTTGCACTCGACCGCGGCCGAGTCGGAGGCGAAGGAACTTCGGCTGGGCTATTTCCCGAACATCACTCACGCGCAGGCTCTGTACGCACGGGCGACCGGGGAGTTCGAGAAGCAGACAGGTGTGCGAATCAAATGGACAGCTTTTAATGCGGGTCCCACTGCCATCGAGTCACTCTTCACCGATGCGGTGGACGCGACATTCGTCGGCCCCAGTCCAACCATTAACGGTTACATCAAGTCCAGGGGAGAAAAATTCGTGATTGTGTCCGGCAGTGCCAGTGGCGGCGCTGGTCTCGTCGTGCGCAAAGACTCAGGCATTAAAAGCGACCGGGATTTTAATGGGAAGGTCATCGCGACCCCGCAACTCGGCAACACTCAAGACATCGCGGCGCGAGTCTGGTTGGCGGAGAAAGGCTATCGCTTGCGCGAGCGAGGTGGAACGGTGTCGCTTGTGGCGTTGTCCAATCCGGACCAGCTCACCATGTTCAAGAAAAAACAGATCGACAGCGCCTGGACGGTTGAACCTTGGATGTCCCGGCTGGAATTGGATGGTGAAGGCGAACTGTTTTTAGAAGAGAAAACGCTGTGGCCCGGCGGAAAGTACGTGACCACGCATCTGGTCGTGAACAAGTCGTATTTGGTGCAGAACAAATCGATGGTTCGGAACTTGATTGCCGCGCTGGTCGAGGTTACCGAGCGAATCAACTCAGACAAAACCGCAGCCGCGTCGATTTTGAATGGGCAGCTCAAGAAGGAGACTGGAAAAGCTTTGAAGGACGAGGTGATTCACCGAGCCATGGCTCGAGTCGAGTTTACCTGGGACCCAATCGGCCCATCGTTGGAGAAATCAGCGCAAGCCTCGCAGCGTGTCGGCTTCCTCAAGACTCCGCCCGCGCTCGGTGGAATCTATTCCCTCGGCCTGCTAAACGATGTATTGAAAGAAAAGAATTTGCCGCCGGTCC
>JBDTOW010000021.1:0-13310 GCA_039933075.1 Verrucomicrobiota bacterium
GGCCGTGTAAGCAATATTGGCGACCGTGATAGTGCGGTTGGGCATAGGGATTAGTTCCACCGCGTCCTGCTGGCCATCGGAAGTTCCAGAGGGTTCCAAAACCGAGATCCTGTAACTGTCGCCCGGATTCGCCGTTGCGGGAATGGGCACAGCCAGCATCGCAACGACTGCGAAATTCTTGATGGAAAAGTTGGCGTTCGTTCCGATGAAAGAAGTCGTCAAGCCACGAGTGACTCCCAAAAGATAGGGGCTCGATCCAAATGTAGACGGATCCGTCGAGTCGGCGGAGGAAGTTGCGACGCGGATAAAATCATTTGTCGAAATCGAAAGGTTACGGAATTGGTCAGAAATAATCGAGGTCGTACCTGCATTCGGGGTAATCTCGACTCGAAATTGCATGGACCTGAGGGCATCGTTCGTCCGCAGATTTACCACCACCGGAATGATTACCGTCGATCCGATGCCAGCCACCAAATTGCGGGTGATTCCAATTTCGCTGGTGCTGGAAGGGGTGCCACTGACCGTTGCGCTGGCGTTGGTCCCGTCGAATGCTTTCAGCCGCAGCGAAGTCAAATCGCGCAGCGTCTCGTGCAACTGAATCATTCCGATGTTGTTGGTGAGCGCCAGGCGAAAACTGTTGATTGTCGGTTCGCCGCCATCGAGAGTGTAGAAAACATCGGCCACGGTGCTGGTCACCGTTATGACCTGGCCCATGGGAAAGAATCCAGAGCTGGGACTGATCGAGGGCGAAGGAATCACAATACCCACCACTATATTCGTCTCGTTGGTGGTGCCGCCACCACCCGGACCACCAGGACCGCCGGGAACAGTGGCGGACAAACCGGCACCGGTGATCTTGCGAATTAAATGGTAGAAGACCTCCGTTGAATAAACCGTGCCGTCTTTGGCGACTGTGACGCCGACCGGTTCGCGCGCCTCGGCAAATTCAACGCTGCCATCCTCCCACCCGGGATAGTCGGAGGCCCACGCATCCGGGTCGATACCGTAAAGGGTGGTAGTTATCCCATTGGTCGTGACCACCCGGACACGATGATTCATGCGATCAGCCACGACCAGGCTCCCGTTGGGTGCCTTCGCGATTTGATGAGGCTGGTTGAATTTCGCGAGCGGGGCAGATCCATTCGTAAAGCCCGGCGCGTTGGTACCGGCCAGATAAGTGATGTTGAGAGTTATCGGATCGATTAACCGGATGGCGTGGTTTTCGCTTACCGCAATTGCACCATTATCCATCACGGCGACACCGCGAGGCTGGTTAAAACCATTCGCCAACGGAGTAACGTTGCCCGTCGGTGAGATACGCTTCACCGTGCCGCTTAACTCCGTCACGTAGATATTGGTAGTTCCATCAAGGGCAATTGCGGTCGGCGCGCTCAAACCGGAGAAGGTTCCTATCGGGTTTCCGAAACTGTCGAATTTGCGGATAGTTCCTTCACCCTGGCTGGCTACGTAAAGATTATCGGCCGCATCGATCGCGACTGCAACCGGGAGATTCAAGTCGCTAAGATAGGTGCTGGCTTTGTCGGCCCCGACATTCAATTTCCTGATCTGGCCGTTGTCTCGGTCGGCGATGAAGAGGTTCCCGGCGGAATCCAGGGCGCAGCCAAATGGATTGTCGAATTGCGATTCCTGAAGAGTTGGACCGTTAACAAACCCGTAAGCGGGGCCACCGACCGCAATCGGACCGCCACCGAGTGTTTTGACAGTTACTTGGGCCGACGCGGAGAAAATCAGTGGCAGCACTGAGAGGATCAAACCGACGCCGATCAAGCGAGTTGATACCCTGGCTCGACTCGAGGCCGATTTGGAGCGGGCACTCATTTCGGATTTCATAATTTGAAAGTTTTTCGCCTGTCGACACCGGCCAATCGCAATTGGTTTTATTCGACCGGCTTGGTCCAGTCGTACGGCTTGCCGCTGTCCCACGCGGAGTCCTCTTTATCTGCCTTGATCACAATCTTGCTTTTCAAGAACTGGCTCGGAGCGGGCTGGAAGTCATCATCGATCACGATTGTAGGTGTAATGAACACAAGAAGGTTGGATTTAAGTCGCGACTTGCTATCGTGTCGGAAGGCAAGTCCCACCACGGGGAGATCTCCCAAAAGGGGAATTTTTGTGTGTGATTTCGAACTGCTATCGCTAATCAGGCCACCCATCACCAAGGTATGCCCGCTGGGTATCACGACCTGGGTTTCAATCCTCCTGATGGCGTATACGTTCGCGGTCTGTGCCTGACCATTGCTGACCTGTTTATCGACGGAATCGATGTTCGACACTTCCGGAACGATCTTCAAAGCAATGTTGCTATTCGCGGATATCCTCGGCGTAACTGTAAGAATTGTGCCGAGATTGGTGTAAGTGATCTCCGAACCCGCCGGTGTCTGCGCCGTGCCTGGCGTTGTCTTGAATATTGGAAAGGCGCGGGTCACTTCGAGCCTGGCCGTTTGATTGTCGAGCGTAACAGCCCGCGGCGTTGCCACGACTTCAGTATCTGCGTCCGTGTTCAGAAACGAGAGGACGGCGTGCAGGCCATCCGCGTTCAAGAATGCTGTGGCGGGGTGAAAACCCTTCGCCGTGTTAAGCCCGATCCCACCGTTTCCCAAAAGCGTCGTGAGCCTTGTGACGCTGGTCGAGGGCGTCGTGCCTGTCGAAGTAATCGTTCGCCCGCTCGGGAGTGTGGTGGTGGTGGGGCTGGTTCCGCCGGTAATTATTTGGTCGGTCGTTCCAACAGTTTTGCCGTTTCCGAAGGAAACGTCTTGCGCTGCGAGCGTTCCAGACCAATCGATTCCTTTAACGGTTTTCGGATTTCTCGAAGTTTCCAATAGATGCGCTTCAATCAAGACTTGTTTGGGAGCCACATCCAATTGGGCCAGGAGTGCGTCCACTCCCTCCATCTCCTTCTCCGTTGCCAAAACCACCAATTGACTGCTCCGGCCATCGCCCAATACCTTGCCTCGTGGGCTTAAGGTTGGCTGAATGATCATTATCATGTTTGTGGTCGTCGCGTACTTAAGCTGGATAACACGAGTTACCAATGGCTCTGGCGCCGCTGGATCCTTCGCGGTGATCCGCGCGATCTTGGTTTTCTGGTCCTGAATGAGCACTAGATTATGGTTATTCAAGAGGGCTTCGAGTGCCTGAAGCGCGGTGACGTTCTCCCAACGAATCGACACGATCGGCTGGGGCATCGGCTTGCCGTCGGGACCGACGCCACCTGTCACTTTCGGATCGAACTGAAAATTGATGTTGGCTTGGCGAGCGAGCGTGCTGACTACATCTGTCAATGGCGCCTCCGGGATATTGATCGTACCGGCCTCCTGGCTGGATGGCGATACCACCACCGCGTCCGCCGCAGCACCCGGCACTGCCGCAGCGCTTGGAACCCCTCCCTCGGCAGGTGGAATGGGGACGCCGGTTGGCGCCGGGGCCAGCGCTAGTGCTGGGGGTGTTGCGTTGGGCTGGAGTGTAGCGCCGGCTGCCGGGGGCGAATCGCTATCTTGCGCAAAGCCCGCGAAGCTCCACGCGTGCAAAACAACGACAACCAGGATTGCAAGTTTGATTTTCATGCGAGTTGATGTTTGATTCCTTTCCTGAAAGCTGATTTGCCCCGGCCGATAAATTCCGGTGCGAAACGGGCACCGGTAAAATTATTATTTTTCATTTAAGAATAATTCTTTGCGCTGCGACTCCCCGACGAACGAAACGACAACCGAACGATTACGAATTTCCCAACAGCGAATATTTAATTTGCCTTCGAGTGACTTCACCTCGGCTTGTTCGCCAACTTCAAAGGTGTGATTGTTGATTAAGGCCAGCCGCCGGCTGGAATTGCCAAGGATGCCTTTCAACTGCAAATGCTCGAAGGCGTTCTTGTTCGGAGCTTGGACTGAAATCTGGGTACCGGAAGGGCCAGGAACTTTTTCCAAACGTCTGGCTGAGGAGGGAAAAAAGGGATCTTTACCGGTCTTGGGATCGTCGGCGAAGACCGATCTCGGAGCTGCAAACTTCACCGGGGTTGTATCGACTTCAGCCCCCTGAACCGCGCACGCCAGCAAAAGTCCACCGACGGCGAGGCAGTTCAGCCAGCGAACCGGCAAACACCGGAACAATATTGGGGTTATCATAAGAATGTAGGCTCCAGTTAAGTTGTAGGTTTAATCAGGGTCACGATATCCATCTTGAAACTGAGCTTCTCCTGCTCCTCAGGGTTCGATTGTGCAGTCGAACTAGGAAGACCAATCGGCTCCATTTCCAGGTTCAACAAGCGGACATGTGGAAAGGTGTTCTCGAAATCCGCGATAAACTTGCCAAGATCCTGGTAATACGCGGTTCCTCGAACCGTGACAGTCGCCCCTTTGTACGGAAAGCCAGGTATCACGTTTACTTCACTGACTTGTTCCCGTGAAATTTGCGGAATTTCGACGCGGTGAGCCGCCCGGAACTTATTTATGGTAACTATGATCCAAGAGTAGAGATCGCCGGATGCCATCTTGTCTTCGATGGCTTTCAGGCCTTGCCTCGCCGCGTCCAGTTCAATTCGGATTGGCTTCTCCTTTTCCACGCGCCGTTTGGCATTGGTAACTTTTTCCTGCGCCTTGATGGTGGTCCGGGCACTATCCTCCAGTTTGGCTTGTTGTGATCGGATGAGGCCGTACCAAATCCCGACAATTGCAATCACGGTAGCTATCGCCACGGCGATAATTCGATCCCGTTTTTCTTTTAGCAGTTTATTCATCGGTCACTTTGAACGAGTCTTTTCCGGGTAGATGCAGTCCAATGTAAGAAGGACAAAGGTTTTGCCCGGTTCGGCTGGGTCTATTTGCGGCGCGGAAAGTTCAGTCAAACGCACACCATCGACTCGCTTCAACTGCTCCTTGAAGTAGGGAAAAGCAGCGATCGATTCCTTGAATTGATTGACCTGCAGTCCCGGTGGACTCCCAAAATCCTTTGCTGTAATCGTCACCAGGATCTTCTCTGTCGAGGTGGGTGGTTTGCCGGGCGTCGTTTTGCCGTCGTCGCTTGTCCGGGGCTTGACCTCTTCGGTGAGAGTGTAAGACTGGGAAGTTTTGATCCGCGTCACTTGAATGTTGCCAATCATCACATGCTGCAACGCACTCAAAGGCATGCCCCACAAGAACCGGTTGGTCGCGAGTTGATCCAATGCGGACAGCTTGCTTTCGATCTCGGCAGTCTTTTGCAGATTCTCGGTGACCGTCGTGAAGTCTTTCTCCAGTTTGGCCCATTGCCCTTCGAACTTGGCCTGCTCATGGGCAGCGTAGCGGAGTTTGAATTGAAGCCAGCCGCTCCACATAAGGACCAGTGCAACAAGAAAGGATGCCAACCCGATGGCACGCTTGACAGGATCCTGCCGACGCATTTCTTCGGCGGTCTGATCTTCAGCCAGTAAATTTATGCGTATTGGCATAGGTATTTAAAAGCCTGTAATGGCAGCTCCGATTACCGCGGCCAGTTGGGGCGAAATCTGCTCAACTTCGCTCATCTGCTTCGGAGGCAAGGCTAATTCCAAAAAGTTCGCGGGGTTCCAGCTTTTGCACGAGACCATCAACTCTGTCTGCAAGTTTTGAAGGACAAAATCCGAACGCGCGGAGCCACCGGACACAAAAACGTGACCGACCGCCTTGTCGTGCTGGTGCTCAAAGAAATCGATCGAGGCACGCAGCTCTCGCCCGAGCGGGGAGAGCAGCGGCTGCATCATAGCCTGGACCTCCTCTGGCATGCCGATTTTGATCCCTTCCGCCTCCGCGTAGCTGATCGACATTGAATCTGCCAAACCACTGGTAAGCCGGTCGGCGCCGATTCCAACAACGCGATTTAGAATCAACTCTCCGTTGAACAGAATGCTGATAGTCGAACTTCTAAACCCGATGTCCACAAGGGCCACGACATCCTTGGAGAAAATGTCAGGCTGGGCCGCCTCGAACGCGTTGACCGGGCCTAGGATTCCGGGAATGATCGCGGTGGGGAAGAGGCCCGCGATCTTGGCGGCCGCAACCAGCTCATTTATCACCGCTCGCTTCGCCGCTCCCACGAGCACTTTGAATTTCTGGTTGGGTTTGAGTAGTTCGGTTGCCGGTCCGTTGTGCTGCGGGACTAGAATTTGACAATCAAAAACGTAATCGGTGAAGTCCTGCTGTAGATAATTCTTGGCATTGAATTTTAACATCATGCGCATGTCGGACACCGGCACCTGCGGGAGCTCGGCATGGCGGACCAGCGCATCGTTCACACCCACGCCGAAAATGACCTGTCGTGTCTTCGCTCCCAGCAGCTGCATCACGTTTTTCAAATGCTCGCCCAGTAATTCTGGCGACAACTTTTTCTCGAACACGGGGGCATCCACTAACACAAAGCTCGCGAAGCTATAACGTTCTCCCTTGCGCTGCAGAGAAACGGCCTTCGTCGTACGAGTGCCCAAATCGATCGCAACGATCTGATCCCGTTTTTTGGATTTTGCGGTAAGGAACGGCACAGCCATTTTTATGTTCGTTAAGTGTGTGTGCTTCTTCGTCCAGTTCAGTTTTTGAAGCGGCGTAAATGCTTCAGCCTGTGCCCGCCTTCGGAAAACCAATTCGGGCGGCGTAGCCGAAAAAAGCTATCGGCAGCAGCTTTCAAAAACTTTAACAGCACGTGCGGCGATGAAAACCGAACGAGGCAACGGTGTGCCCGGCGAAGGAGAAGTAGAGTGAAAGCGAAGCGTTATTAAGTCGCGAATCGTTTTGCCCGTTGTTGAACCGCCGCCGAGAATGCCTTCAGGACAGGCATGGATTTTCCTTGCCAGACTACTCCCAACGTAAACGGGCACAGATTCGTTCCAGAAGCAGGGCGCGCACTTTCTGGAGACGCTTGGCATTGCGATTTGCAATAGAGCGCCCAATCCCTAAACGTTTTCAGCATACGTTGCAATTGGATCGAGCGAACTCACTTCAATCAAAGCAAACCAGTCGACCGCGAGTGTCAGCTCTTGTCGAAAATCGTTCTTCTCCAACCGGCGTAAGCGCGAAGGGACGACGCATAAGCGGGCCACCGCAAGCTCCTCCAACCGCATGACCTGGTTACTCCCCGCAGGCCGCTGAATGCAGTAAGTGATGTTCGTTCCTTACAAGTGGCTACGTTCGTGCGATCTTTCGCACCTTACCATTGACTGGACGCTTTGAAGTGTTTTCGTGAGCTTGGCAGAGCCAATCCGCCGCGCGAAATGGTGTGTTAGATCTCGACACTCTATAGCTCCTGGACAACTTTCCCGTCGTGCGCTCATATGTGCTCGTCGAGCACGAAAACGATGGACAAGATTAACTTGCTATTCAGAGAATGGCGTTCAATGGAAAACCCACGAATTGTACTGGCAACGCTCCTTGTTTCCGTCTTGGCGTCCGGCTGCTCGATCAAGCGAATGGCGATTAACAAGCTTGGCGATGCGCTTGCCCACGGCGGAACAACCTTCGCTTCCGATGATGATCCCGAGCTGGTCAAGGCGGCGACACCGTTCAGTCTAAAGTTGATTGAGAGTTTGCTGTCTGAAAGTCCGCATCACAAGGGGTTGCTTTTCGCCGCGGCCAGTGGTTTCACCGAGTACTCTTACGCATTCGTTCAGCAGGACGCCGACGAATCGGAGGACCAAAATTTGGAAGCAGCTACGGCCCTGCGCGTGCGCGCACGGCGGCTCTACTTGCGCGCTCGGAACTATGGCCTGCGCGGACTGGAGACCGAGTACCCCGGCTTCGAAAAAGCATTCCGTGAGGATCCAAAGAGAGCCGTGAACGTTGCCCGCGTGGCCGATGTGCCGCTCTTTTACTGGACCGCCATTTCTTGGGCGGCAGCCATTTCAATGGCCAAAGACAATCCCGATCTCGTGGCCGATCTCTCCAAGGTCGAAGCCTTGATCGATCGCGCGCTGGAACTAAATGAAGCTTTCGGCAATGGCGCAATCCATTCCTTTCTGATCGCCTACGAAATCTCACGCCAGGGACCAACCGGCGATCCGGCGACACGCGCCAGAAAACATTTTGCTCGGGCCATGCAACTTTCGAGCGGACAGCAAGCCTCGCCTCTCGTTTCTCTCGCCGAATCCGTGTCGGTCAAGGAACAGAATTTGAGTGAATTCAAGGCGCTGCTCAATCGCGCACTGGCCATCAACCCAGATGCCCGGCCGGAATGGCGGCTGGTGAATCTGGTCATGCAAAGACGAGCTCGGTGGTTGTTAGCACGAACCGACCAGCTTTTCCTGAGACTCGACACGAATGATAAATAAAATACAGGCACGCCGCCAGTGGGGACAATCCCCTTGCTGCGGTGGAACGGCGGCTGCACCAGCCAGACGTGGCTCGCAACAACAGCATGCACGGCCGACAGGAAGGCTCAAAGAAGCTTTCGCTCATGGCACCGTGAGTCCTCATCGCTCAGAGCCAAAACCTCCCGCCGAAGTCAGCCGACATAATGCGCGAGAAAACTGGAAAAAAAATAGCCAACTATTAACTTGGCCCCGGCAGCATGAGTTCAAATTTACCCTTAACTTTTAAAATCGCCGACGCGCCTACGGAGTTTGAGCAGATTCATCGGCTCAACTATCAGACCTTCGCCGAAGAAATCCCCCAACACGGACCCAATCCCGAGTGCCGCCTGATGGATCGGTTTCACCACGAAAACACGTATCTTATCTGCCTGGACGGCGATGGACTCGTCGGCATGATGGCCTTGCGCGGCAAACGACCGTTTTCCCTGGACCTAAAAGTTGAAAACCTGGATTCCTATCTGCCACCGGGACGGCGCATTGTTGAAGTTCGCCTTTTGTCCGTAGCGCGAACGCATCGCAACAGCCAAGTACTGCCCGGACTCTTGAAACTCCTGGCGGGGTACGGCATTCCTCAAGGTTATAATCTTGCGATTATCTCCGGGACGGTGCGCCAGCGGAAACTTTACCGACATCTTGGTTTCATCCCATTCGGCCCGTTGGTCGGATCCCCTCCGGCACAGTTTCAGCCTATGTATTTGACCCTCGAAGCCTTCGAGGAAGTGGTCAAAAAAATTGTCCCGGACGCGTTGACGTCAGCACCCTCATCAACCCCTCGAAACGGCTGAGGATTTTTCGAAAACAGACACCAACCGTTCACTTCAAGTCGAAGTAGTCAGCGGTAATGCTCGTGCCACAGTTGAGAATCGCCACGCTTCTCGGCAATTTAAACCGTGGCTTGCCCGCGTAACCCGGATTGAAATACAGAGTTTGGTTAATGGTTTCGCACGAGCGCTTGTGCGAGTGGCCGAACACGACCACATCCGGATTTTCGCGAACAATGCGCCGGCTGATCGCGTCACCCAGCCCCGCTACATCCACGATGTGGTGTATCAGAAATTTTCGGCCATCGAGCACGATGATCTCCGTCTCTTTGAAATCCATACCCATGTCGTTATTGCCCAGCACCGCGGTCACTGGAGCGATCTCTTCCAGTTTTAGAATCAGCCAAGGCAGTCCGATATCTCCCGCGTGCAGAATGTGATGAACCCCGGTGAAAAGCTCGGGGATCTGTTCATCCAGGTACCCATGAGTATCAGAAATGACACCGATTTTGATCATTAAGGTTTTACTCGACCGGTTGATCATCTCTGCGATCTGATCGACCGCAAGTCACGACGGAGAGCCGGGTCCGCCGGGTGAGTCTAAGCCTTGCCTTCCTCGGCAGTGGCGTCTCCCTCTTTGGCAGCGGGTTCTTCTTGTTCATCCCGGTCCGATGACACAGTTAAGTTCATCACACCGACAAACAATCCTGTGAAGAGCCCTCCACTCAAAAGCGTGTTCCGAAAAAACGTCCAGGCTTCCGGCCAGCCTGCCGTTCCCTTGGTCAACGCGATGATCCAGCCGGAAAGACTTTTTGTGTACTCCGGGTTGTTAAACGGATTGAAAAACCAGGCCGCGGTATTGGTCACCAGGTAAAAGATTATGGCCCCCAATATTCCACCGCCGACCAGTCTGAACCAGGAATCACCCGCGTTGAATTTTGTGCCCAGCCAGATAATCGCCACGTACACCAGGTAATTGATCAGTTGATATGGTTGAAAAGCGTCAATTCCGAGGCCGAAGCGATAATAAAGATTAAGAGCAAGGTCGGAAATCGCAAGCGTCGTGAGCGGAAGCCACCAGTGCACTCGCCGCGGGAAATAGACCCCGGCGCAAAACGCTAAAGCATAAGCGGCGCTGAAATTCAGCGGCATCAAGCCCGGCCAGCGCGTCAGCGCAAAGACCGACATCAGTAGGACCGGCAGCCAGAGATTCGACTTTTCTTTCACCGGCTCCGATGATACGCCATCTCCCCGCAATGACAAGTGTGATGCGATTTGCAGAAGTTGAATCGTTAGATCGTAAAACGCTCCAACTGGCGGAACTCACTAGCGCGGTTTCTCTTTGGGATGTCTCGACCGAGTGACTTTCCTGCATTCGACATCGCCAGGAGTTACAATGGACCAATTATTCGACATAATTCACGAAGACTCGGACCTGTTGGTCGTCAACAAACAGGCCGACCTTGTCTGTCATCCGACCAAAGGCGATGCTTTTTCCAGCTTAATCAGCCGCGTCCGGCTGCACCTCGGGAAAAACAATCAGCCGCACTTGGTGAACCGCCTGGACCGCGAGACCAGCGGAATCGTCATCGTGGCAAAAAATCGCGAAGCCGCGCTGGAACTTAGACGAATCTGGGAGACTCGCGCGGTCCGAAAGGAATACCTCGCGATTGTTCACGGCCGCGTGGCTGCGGATAGCGGGATGATTGACGCGCCTCTTGGCAAAGACACGTCCAGCCGGATTGCCATCAAAGATTGTGTCCGTTCTGACGGTGCTCCGGCGCAAACAGGCTTCCGGGTTGAGCGGCGTTTCACGCGAGGAGAAGGTGATTTCACTTTGCTGCGTGTCAATCCAGTCACCGGTCGGAAACATCAGATCCGAATTCACCTCGCCCATTGTGGGCATCCGATTGTTGGCGACAAAATCTACGGTGAAGATGAAGACAGCTACCTGGCAATGGTCGAACGCCGCCTCACCGACGGCCAACGAAAGCGTTTACTGTTGCTAAATCACGCGCTTCACGCAGCGCAGGTAAAGTTCTTGTGGCGGAACAATTGCACCGTGTTTGCCGCCGAACCAGAGTCCTGGTTCGCAGATTTTATACGAGACGACCTCGTTCTTTGCTAACGGATCGACAACTCCTGCTGGATGTGGAACTTTTCGACGCGTTTCCTAAGCGTCGCCCGGGTGATTCCCAATAACTTGGCGGCCTGAACCTGGTTGCCCTTCGTTTCGGCGAGGGCGTTGATGATCAATTCCCGTTCGATCGCAGGGATTACCTTCAGCGTGCCGTCTTGCCGCGCCCAACGAAACAGGGTGCGCGATAGCGACGCCAGGTCTGTCGGCGCCACCAGGGTGGCTTCGGCGGCGGAGCGATTTGCCGACGCTCCGCCCGGCTCAGGTCGCGCGGCCGCGAAAATTGACCCGGGCAGATCCCCGGGCAGAATCGCGTCCCCTTTAACGACAACAATTGCCCGTTGGATTACATTTTCTAATTCCCGAACATTTCCCGGCCAAAGATACTGCTCCAGCGCCGCAATGACCTCAGTAGAAATGGATTTTGGCCTCTGGTTCTGCGCCCGGGCGAACTTGCTGAGAAAATAGTTTACCAGCAACCGAATGTCCTCGCGGCGCTCACGCAAGGGCGGCATCTGAATTCGCACGACATTCAGCCGGTAGAACAGATCCTCGCGAAACTCGTGTGCGCTCACTGCCTGTTCCAGAGGCTTGTTCGTCGCTGCGATTACTCGCACATCTACTTTGATTGGCTCGTTGTCCCCAACACGTTCGAATGTCCCGGACTGCAACACTCGCAGAATTTTCGTCTGCGTTGCCACCGACATGTCGCCGATCTCGTCGAGAAAAACCGTCCCCAGATTGCACTGTTCGAATTTACCGATGCGCTGAGCCGTCGCCCCCGTGAAAGCGCCCTTCTCGTGACCGAACAATTCGCTTTCCAGCAGGTTCTCCGGGATCGCCGCGCAGTTGATTGCGATGAACGGTTGTTTGCTTCGGTTGCTATGATGGTAGATCGCCCGCGCCACCAATTCCTTTCCGGTACCACTTTCGCCGGTAATCAGCGCGGTGGCATCGGAGCCGGCCAACTGTCCGATTAACTTGAACACATTTTGCATCGCCTCGCTCCGTCCCACGATGCCCTGGTCGTAATCCTCGGATTCCAACAACGGTTGATAGGAGACGACCTGCTTCATGTCTCGCGCGGCCTTGAGCGCGCTCTGCACGATCTGCTTGAGCTTCGGCACATCAAATGGCTTTAGCAGATAGTCGTAGGCGCCGAGTTTCATCGCTTCGATGGCCGTTTGCGTGGTCCCATAGGCGGTCATCAGGATGACGAGGAGTTTGGAGTCCATCTGGCGGATGCGCCGGAGGGTCTCGAGGCCGTTGATGCCGCCCATGCGGATGTCCATGAGCACGAGATCGGGCTTGAGCTTGGGGATCAACTTCAGCCCTTCTTCGCCGCTGGACGCGGTGGAAAGTTCGACCTCGGGCGAATCAAAAATGCGGCGGAAGGAGTACTGAACATCCGCCTCGTCATCGATTAAAAGTAATCTGTCCATGGGCTGCATAACAGTTCCAACCGCAACGGCAAGATAATCAAACTTGTCCCTTTTGCAGCCATTTTTTTTGGCTACACATTGTCCGTCGGCGCATCGACTCGAGTAACTTCCTCCAAATGCTGAGTCTCTTTCAAGCAAACGTAAACGATTCCGCCAATCAGACTCCAGAAAAGACTGCCCGCATAAGCAAGCAACGACAGTGAAAGCGCGTGGGTCGCCTCAACATGGATGGCGGGCACGGCGAGCATCAAAACGTATAAATTCTCGCGCACACCAAGTCCGCTCGGAGTAATTGGCAGCGCTGAGATGCAAATAATGATCGGCACGATGACAAAAAGCGGAAGCGCGGCAACGTCCAGTTTGAGGCCCCAGGCCAACACGAGCACCTGGAGTACACAAATGACGTTTAAAACCATCGACAGCACCAGCGCTCGAAGGAGAAATCCCAACTCAGTGCCAAAGCGGTGACACGAATCGAGAGACCGTTCCAGCAAATCGCCTTTCGGCAACTTGCGCAGGCAGACCCGGGCCTGCGGCAGCGTACGGGAAACTCCTCCCCAAAACGACAGCCCCGCCACCAGGCCGCACCCGAGCATCATGACCAGGATGAAGATGGACACGGTTCGGAGCAGCCCGTGATC
>JBDTOW010000022.1:0-12995 GCA_039933075.1 Verrucomicrobiota bacterium
CGCACCGTTTGGAATCACGACTGTCGTTATTTTGCGCAGCGAATAGCACGACCCTTGCTGGTGCCAATTATGTCGGCCGGCTAATAGTTCAATGGGCGTAGCGGCCCCAGGTTGCTTAGAACAGCGAGACGCCGTCTGAATCATAGCCGGGACGGCTACGGTACCACGCCAAAATGCGAATGGCTGTCTAGCAAAGCCTTGCGCTTTCGAGTGAACCGTTATAGGCAAACGGCACATTTCGCGACTTGCCAGGTGGTGCGGCCGTTAACGGCAACAACGAAGGGGCAGCGCGCCCTGGCGGACAAAGCAGACGATGTATTTTAATTACAGGCTTTTTTTCAAAGCGGAGTATCTGGCGCTCTTCCGCAGCCCGTTTCGGCTGCGGCGCTGGTGTTACGTGGTCTTCTTTAGCGCGCTGTTCCTATTGTTTCTAAGCTTTGTGGCGATGGGACGTGCCCTGGACCACGTTTTCTTTTTCCGCTTCAAGAGGCAGGCGGTCCAGGCGCCGGTATTCATCATCGCGCCGCCGCGCTGTGGGACGACGCTTGTGCAAAACCTGCTGAGCCTGGATGAAGAACGGTTCGTCCACTTGAAGTTGTATCAAACAATTTTCCCTTCGGTTTCGTACCAGCGATGTTTCGACGCCCTCGCGTGGTTGGACCGGAAGCTGGCAAGCCCCGTCGCGAAGTTGATCGAGTGGTGCGAGAAAAAGTGGTTCGGCGGCTGGGACGACGTGCACAAGATGCGCTTCGACCAGCCCGAGGAAGATGACGCGCTGTTCCTCTACGCTTTCGAATCGGAAGCGATCTACATGCTGTTTCCGTTCGTCAATGAGCTGTGGGAAGCGGGTTTTCCGGATGCCCTGCCACGCGATGAACGCCGCAAGCTGATGCGGTATTACCGGAGCTGTTTGGCTCGTCACCTGTACGCGAATGGTCCGGCCAGGACTTTGCTTTCGAAGGCGACTCAATCTTCCGGCACTGTGGAATCGTTGCGGGAGGAGTTCCCTGACGCGAAGTTCATCACGATCGTGCGGCACCCCTATAAGTCGGTTGCCTCGCACGTCAGCTTGTTCGTGCCGGTTTGGCGGACGCACTCGCCCGACATCGCCAAGGACGGTCCGGTGGCAAAGGCATACGCCGGTCTGGCGGTAAAGTGGTACCAACACTTGTTCGCCTTTCGCAAGCAGGTGGAACCGCACCGGTACTACTGCATCGACTACCGGGACCTGGTGCGGAATCCGCGCGAGACTATCGAGAAGCTCTACAGTCACTTCGGCTGGTCGATGAGCGAGGCCTGTCGCGCGAAGCTGGACACCGCCACCGAGCGCCAGCGCGAATTCAAGAGCAAACACGAGTACACGCTCGAAGAGTTCGGCTTGTCCAGGGAATGGATTCAGCAGGAGCTTGGGGAAATTCTGGATGCTTACGGCCTCGAGCGTTGAAGTCGAGTTCGTCCGCCGGTATTCCCTGCAGGAGCAACGCCTGCCTGGATCAATGTCAGGAGCCGGGGCGAGTTGTCGCCCGGCGGGAAACAGGCCGGTGGCTTCAATGAACCCTTGGTGGATTTGGTGGATTTCCTTGCGAACCAGGAAAATTTCGAGAAAACTTAAAGCTGTGTAGTGTATAGTGAGGTTCTTAACAAGTCATGACACAGAAATCAGCCGCTCTGGATATCTGCGCCTTGCTTAAGGCGCACGAAGGCCGCAACTACGAGTTGCACGGGGCCCATATCAACCCGGCCAACGTGCGCACGCTCCGGACCATTGGTTTTGATCGTTGTTACGTGCGCGGGGAAGGGCCTTACCTCTGGGATGTGGAGGGGACGAAGTATCTCGATTTCCTCTCCGGCTATGGCGTGTTCAGCCTGGGCCGCAACCATCCCGAGATCCGCCGGGTACTGATCGACTTTCTCAACGCGGATTATCCCAGCCTTGTCAAAATGGAGGCGCCGCTCCTGTCCGGGCTGCTGGCCGAAGAGTTGAAGAAGCGCATGCCGAACCAGCTCGACATGGTGTTCTTCACCAATTCCGGCGCTGAAGGCGTCGAGACTGCGATCAAATACGCCAAATGCGCCACTGGAAGACCAGCCATCATCCATTGCCAAAAAGCCTTTCACGGCCTCACCTACGGCGCGCTCTCGCTCAACGGCGACGAAAGTTTTCGCGAGGGCTTCGCCCCGTTCCTGCCGAATTGCCGCGCGATTCCCTTCAATGACCTCGTTGCGCTTGAACTTGAACTTCGCCGGGGAGACGTCGCCGGCTTCGTCGTCGAGCCGGTGCAGGGCAAAGGGGTCAACCTGTCGGCGCCCGGTTATTTGCGCGAGGCCGCCGCACTCTGCCGCAATCACGGCGCTTTGTTCATCGCTGATGAAGTGCAGACCGGCATGGGGCGCACCGGGCGTTTTCTGGCCGTCGAACACGACGGCGATGTGGACCCGGACATCGTTGTGCTGTCGAAGGCTTTGTCGGGCGGTTACGTGCCTGTCGGCGCCGTATTGACGCGGAAATCGATCCACGAAAAAGTGTTTTCCAGCATGCAACGGTCGGTGGTGCATTCGTCGACCTTCAGCCAAGGCAGCCTTGCCATGGCGGCTGGATTGGCGGCGCTGGATGTTATTGACCGTTACGACCTGGTGAAAAAGGCGGAGCATTACGGCAACCGGATCGGCGAAGGGTTGCGGGCGATGATTCCACGCTTCGAGTTTCTCAAGGATGTTCGCTGGCGCGGGATGATGATAGGCATCGAATTCGGCTCGCCCCGCTCGCTGGCCTTGAAGACCGCCTGGACGCTGATGCACACGTTGGACAAGAGCCTGTTCCCGCAAGCGGCCATTATCCCGCTGCTGGACAAGCACCACATTATCACGCAGGTCGCGGGACATCACATCGACGTCATCAAGCTCCTGCCACCGCTGGTCATCAACGACGAGGACGCGCAGTGGTTCCTGGGCGCATTCGAGGATGTGCTGACTCAGATGCACAAGTTCCCCGGCCCGGCGTGGGATGTCATCGCCGGCATCGGGCGCATGGCGGTCACGGCGCGCGCGCGATAATTCCGGGTCGCTGCTACGGCTTTCCGTCCCGCGCGAAGTACCGCCAATAGGCCACATGCAGCAAGCCCAGGAAGATGAGCAGCAATCCGTTTGCGACCACCGTTCCCACGATCGGCGTTCCCGGAAAACTATCGATGGCCACCAGCAAGGCCAGGGCGATGTTGCGATTGCTGGTTCCCAGCGCCACCACGCGCCGGACACCGACGGAAGGCCCGCTCAACGCAAAGCCGGCGCAGAGTGACACCTCGCTCACGACGGCCATCGCGACCAGCGGTTTCCAACCCGTGGTGATAATCGTCTGAAACTCGACGATGGTGACGAAGGCCAATGAAATTGCGCCCGCGGCTTCCGACACCATTTCCACCGGTCGCAGTAACCGCCGTCCAATCGCCGCCAGGTAGTGGTTGATGGCCAGGCCCGTTGCCAAAGGCAGGGTAATCGTCGCCAGCAAGACGACCAGGATGATGAAGAAGTTGAAATTGAGCGATGCGGTTCCCGGCAACGCTTTCAAGCCCACTGCGCAGACCAATGGCGTGAGGAATGCCGAAAGGAACGGAAACATGGCCGTCAAACCGGCGGCCAGTGCCAGGTCGCCGCGGGCCATTTTCGCGAAGGTGGGCACCACCGGCGCAAACGGCGCGGCCGCCAGGAGCAGCATGCCGACCGCGAGATTTGCGGGCGCTTGAATCAAGCGCGCCATCGCGAGGGTCAACGCCGGCACAAGCACAAAATTGACCGGCAGAACCCAGCCGAGATGGCTTTTGCGGATGGCCTCACGGATCTCCGGCCAAGTCAACCTCAACCCAACGGCCATGAGCAAACCACCCAGGGAGGCCGTGGTCAGCAATCGAATAATTGTTGAGGTGTCCAATGCGGTGAGGTTTCAAGTCTCAAGTCTGAAGTCTCAGGTCCGGGAACCTCAGGCATTAGACCCTGGCTAATTGAGTTCGAGTGCGCCCGGATCGATTTCTACTTTCACGCCTTCCTGCGGGATCGGCAACGCGAGTGTCCAAAGAATCCCCTGCACCACGAGGCGGCGATACTCCGGGCGCTGCCAGTTGCTGTGGAAGTGCAGGCCGACAAAGCCGAACGAATGTCCACCATCGGGCCGCTCCCAGGACCAACAAACCGTTTCATCGTTGTCGTCGATGCGCGCCGTGAGCAGCGGATGAATCCCCGGCTTCAC
This sequence comes from Verrucomicrobiota bacterium, assembly GCA_039933075.1. Classification (GTDB taxonomy): domain Bacteria; phylum Verrucomicrobiota; class Verrucomicrobiia; order Limisphaerales; family JACPZS01; genus JBDTOW01. The sequence continues at coordinate 4,241 of JBDTOW010000022.1, forward strand.
GAAGTCGAGTCGATAATAGAATTCATCGAGAACCGTGAAGTCGCTCAGGCCGGTCGCAATCGGATGTTGGCGGTCGGCGAGCTGGACTTTCGTTTCCAACACTTTGTATTTGCGTTGCGGACCACCGCGCGTGCCACCGAGCAACTCAAGCTGGCCTTCAATGTATTGCGCGTTGGTAGCCCCGACTGCCCAATGCAACGCAACGATGCCGCCTTTGCGCTGCGCCAACCGCTTGAGTGCGGCATGCCGCTTTGGGTCATTCTGAATCCAGCGCGCGCCTTGCGTGACGAACATGACAACCCCGTCTGCCTGGTCAATCAGTGCCGGGCCTTCGGTCCACGGCTCATCGGCCCTGACCACGGTGGTTTGGAGCCCTGGAATCGGAGCCAGCAATTTCTCCAACAGTCGCACGCCGGCCATGTACTCGTGAGTGCTGGGCGGATGACCATCCGGTCCCTGGCCAATCAGAAGCAGACGCCTCGCCTTTGGCGTGTCGCCGAGAGCGGGCGCAGCGAACTCAATCCCGACGAACAGCGTGAACGCAAAAACCGAGCGCAGGAAAAGTGACGTATTCATTCAATTATCTGTTAACCATAATAAGGTCGCAGCGTCGCGGGAAGCTTTCCAATTTTCAATGCCTGTTCAATCACGCGGTCGGGTTCTGCAATTTCCCCGTCCAACTTGATAATCTGGCCGGCCACGAGTGCCGCGATGGGTGTCCCGTCGCGAACAAGAATGCGATTGGGCGCAATACCCGTGATGCGCGGGCCGGGCGTAAGAATGCCAATCAGGTTCAACGGATCGGCGCCGCTCAATGCAATCAGCTCACCAGCCGGTTTGACTTTGCGCAACGAACGCAGCAGCCCAATGGCATCGGGGAAGGCGAACTGCTCGCCGCTCACGCCGCTGACGAAATAGCCTCCGCGGATTTCACCACGCGCCTCGAGCTGCCGATATGCCCGACCCAACTCGAACCAGGAAACTTTCAACGACTCGCGCTCCAGCAGCCGGCGAAACACAACGCCGTAGCGGCGGAGCAAGGCGCGTGCGAAAGCCTCGATCGCCTCTTCGCGAGCAAAAGAGACCGCTTCGCTCTTGTCCGTAGAAGCGGATTTCAGGAGGCTGTGAACCTCGCTCCGCACTCCGTCTTCCGCGCCTCCCGTTAAACGGGGAATCGTCGCGTCGGCCCGGAAAGTTCTCAGCAACGACCATCTGCCCGCGAATTCGATGCTCGTGAGTGCTCGGTGCCGGCGCTTGCGTTCGACGTCGGCGAAAGGGACCCGTTTCTCGGGTGCGACCAACAGCGCGCGCAAACCTTCGAAGCTGTCGGCGGTTACCCAGCCTTGCGCGGCCAACTCGCCTAACGCCTGCTCTGCGCGAGACGGCAAGAGACCCGTCAAACGCACGATCTCAGCGAAGAACAGGGCGCCGGACCTGGAGAGCGTTTTCAAAACAAGCTCCGTGTCTGGCGAAAACTCCGAAGGTGTAGGCGTTGCGGAAAGTTCGAGCCAGGACGGCAGGAGTTCCCGCGAAAAAAGTGCGATCGGACTGGACCGCAACGGCGCAAAGGCGCGCGCGTTTTGATTTTGCGGTGGCGTCAACCGCCCCCAACCGATGCGCCCGGTGAAACAGAGTTGGTCGAGCCACTGCGGAGTGTATTCTCTCACGCGTCGCGCCAGGACCTCGGGCTCCCATGCCGCGGCGGGAAGTTCGTACCCATCGAGCAAGGTCAGGACAGCTTCGACACCCTCGGGCCCTTCGGCACGATGCTCGGCGTCGACGCGCTGCCAGGCCAGCAGAAAGCGCTGGAACTCCGCCAGCGATACCGGTTGAATCTCCGCGCGCAGCCGGTTGATGGTGAGCCGATGAATGCGGGCCAGCAGGCGGCGATCGCACCATTCGATCTCCTGAGCGCCCGGGTGAAATTTTCCTCGCAAAACAAATCCCTCGGCCTCCAGGGCGAGCAGCGCGGAATCTATCTCCGCTTGCGGTAACTCGAAGAACTCAACCAAAGCGGATGCAGCAATTGGGCCGATGACTTCCATTCGTCCACGAACCAGTTCACGCACTGCCTCGGCGTGTTCCCACGCGCGCTTCGATTCAAACGGCGGCGGAATCAGCGGTGGTTCGGTCTGAGAGTCTGAATAGACCGCCCGAATGAGCGGCAGCCGTTCAGCGGCGCACCAGAACTTGAGACCGCTCTTCATACGGCCCGCCCTCTTCTGTGATACGAGGGGTTCTAAAAGCGCACGCCAGGCATCGCCCAAACCCGCTGTTCGCTCAACTTCCTCCTCCGTCATCACGCCGAGCACCAACAAGGCGTCGTGCAATTCGTCCGCACTTGTGGCCCGCGGCCAGGCTTCTTCGCACACGCGCTGGATGGCGGTCCCGTCGAGAATGCCCAGGCCGGCCTCTGCCTTCGATTCACCCGATCGCCGCGTGTACACGGCCCGGGTGCGTCGCTCCTCCAGCGGCGCGTTGTCCAGAAATGCGTACGGCCGGGCGTTCAGAATCTCGTGCGCCAGCGGTGAAGGCTCAGGTAAATCGCGCGCGGTGCACTGGATTTCGCCCTTCTCGATCCGTTGCAGCAAACCGACCAGCCCTTCGATGTCCATTGCCTCCGTGAGACAGTCCTCAATCGTTTGGCGCACGAGCGGATGGCCGGGAATCTCGCGATCGCCGACGATGTGTTCGAGGCAGGCAAGCTGGTCGGGAAAAACAGCGGCCAGGAGATTCTCCGCTTCCATGCGTTGCAATGGCGCCGGGATTCTGCGTCCCCCGCGCTGACGCGGAAGCGCGAGCGAGCGCGCCGCGTTCCAACGCCAGCGGATCGTGAACATTGGCGCGTCGAGCAGCGCTTGCACGAGAAGGTCGCCTACAGTCTTGCTATTGAGGTAGCGGATGACCTCGTCGAGCGGGAAAGAATGCTGTGTGCCGAGCGAGAGCACGATGGCGTCGTCGGTCGCGGCGGCTTGCAGTTCGAAGTTGAACGTGCGGCAGAAACGTTTGCGTAGAGCCAGTCCCCACGCGCGGTTAAGGCGAGCGCCGAACGGTGCGTGAATGACCAGTTGCATGCCGCCCGACTCATCGAAGAACCGCTCGAGCACGAGGTTTTTCTGCGAAGGGAGCAGGCCAAGGATTTGGTAGGATCCGAAAAAATAATCGGCCAATTGGCGTGCACCGGAGTCGGAAAGACCAGTTTCGTCCTTCAACCAGTTAGCGATCTTTTGCGTCGCACATAACGAGCTTGTAGGAGACGACGTGAGGAGGCTCTGATCGATCTGCGATTTGCGATTTGCGATTTCCGATTTTTCAGTGAGAGCCTCGCGCCGGGTCCGGCAAGAGGCGTCCCGGATTTGTTTCTCCACGCCCTCCCGCAGCTCCGATATCGCCCGCGACAATTCCGCCGTTCGCGCTGGCGCTTCGCCCAACCAGAACGGAATGCCCGGCGGCTGGCCGCGCGCGTCCTCAACGCGCACCTGGCCGGAGTTGATCCGTAGAATCCGCCATGAGGCGTTCCCGAGCTGGAATATATCGCCCGCCATACTTTCAATGGCGAAGTCTTCGTTAACCGTGCCAATAAAAGTCTCGCTCGGCTCGAGCACGACGCGATAGTCGGCGCTGTCGGGAATCGCGCCGCCAGACGTGAGCGCCACCAGCCGCGCGCCACGCCGGGCGCGCACGCGATGGTTCACGGCGTCGTGGTGGATCAGTGCTCCTCGCCGCCCGCGCTTCGTGCTGAAGCCCTCCGCCAGCATGCGCACGACGTCGTTGAATTCCTGCCGCGTGAGGTTGCGATACGGATAGGCGGAGCGCACCAGGTCGAAAAGGGCCGGGTCGTCCCAATCTTCACCGGCGGCACAGGCCACGATTTGCTGGGCGAGTATATCGAGCGGTTTCTCCGGAATTTGCAGGGAATCCAATTCGCCGCGCCGCACGCATCGAAGCGTGGCCACGCATTCAACCAACTCGTCGCGAGTCAACGGGAATATGCGTCCCTTCGGCAGCCCGCCGCGCTTATGTTCGGCACGCCCGATGCGTTGTAGGAACGTGGCGATGGAACGCGTCGATCCGAGTTGGCAAACCAAATCCACCGACCCAATGTCGATGCCCAATTCCAGCGATGTTGTGGCGACGAGCGCTTTGAGTTCGCCGCGCTTGAGACGGTTCTCGGCATCGAGCCTGAGTTTTGCGGAAAGACTTCCGTGATGCGACGTGACTTTGTCCTTGCCCAGCCGCTCGCACAAATGATGAGTCACTCGCTCGGCCAGGCGCCGCGTGTTGACGAACACGAGTGTCGTGCGGTGCGCCTCGATCAGATCCGCCAATCGGTTGTAAACCTCGGCCCAGACTTCGGTGGACATCACCGCTTCGAGCGGCGAGCCGGGCAGCTCGATCGCCAGATCCATTTGCTGCGAATGGCCGCTGTCGACGATGGTGCATGGAGGGGCACGGGATTCAAGAGGGGGGCGGACGGCCTGTCCATCCGAACCAATCAAAAGCTCCCCCGGCACAGTCTCGAGCGCCAAGGGAGCGGCTGCTTCCAATAAACGCGCGGACGAGCCGTCCGCGCTCCCATGCCCGCAACCACCGACGAGAAAGCGCGCGACTTCCTCAATTGGCTTTTGCGTCGCGGACAATCCAATGCGCTGCAGCGGCCCTTTCACGAGCGCCGACAGCCGCTCCATGCTCAGCGCGAGGTGCGACCCGCGCCGGTTGCTGACGACCGCGTGGATTTCATCGACGATCAACGTGCGCACGGTGGTCAGAATCTTCCGGCCGGATTCCGAGGTGAGCAGCAGGTAGAACGATTCTGGCGTCGTTACCAAAATATGCGGCGGCGTCTTGATGATGGCCCGCCTTTTCGCCGCCGAGGTGTCGCCCGTGCGCACTTCGGCTCGCACTTCGATGTCGTGCCCTTCGCTCGCCCGCAACGCCGCGCGAATCCCGGCTAGCGGTTCCTCGAGGTTTTTGTGGATGTCGTTACTGAGTGCCTTGAGTGGCGAGACATAAAGCACGCGCGTCTGGTCGTTGAGTTTGGCCTCGAGTCCATCCCGAAACAACCGATCGAGCGCGGCCATGAACGCGGCGAGCGTTTTGCCCGACCCCGTCGGCGCGGCGATGAGCGTGTGTGCGCCAGACTGGATGGCCGGCCAGCCGCGTTCCTGCGGTTCGGTGGGTGAACCAAACTTTTGCTCGAACCAGGTGGCGACGACCGGATGGAATTGGAACCGTTGCATCAATTGAATATTTTAATCCATTGCCAAATTATTTCAGGCAAATTTTTCCTGGCACGACGGAGCCAACCGAGCCGCAACCAAAGGAGCGCGGCAGTGTCCGAAGGACCAGCCGCAGCAGCCACGCCTTGCATCAGCCCGTTCAAATGAATTCGAAGCGATTCGGCATGCGAACCCGCTGCGACTGGTGTTGCGCACAGTATGCGTTTAGCGTAGCGCAGATTGGTAATCTGCTGTATCGCAGAATTGCATTCTGCGGCGCCTTGGCAAGTGCCAATGCGGTTTGAACCTTCGGACGCCCTGCCGATTACAAATCAGATTACAAATCGGCGCTACGACGCCGCGCTGTGCGTTAAACACATACTGAGCACACAGTCGCGCTCCAAAAATTTGCGCAGGCTACGGAATCTTTTAGAGATAGGCAGCACAAATTGCCGTTTCACATTTTGCGAATTCGATTATGTTCTCCGCGTGGCGACGATTGCGGAACAACTCGAGAATCTGCCCAGCCTCAACCACGTCGCTATTCCTGACCTCTGGCAACAGCAGGCTGTGACCGCTTTGCGCGCCGGCCAGGACGTCGTCGTGCATGCACCGACCGGCGCGGGGAAGACACTCACCTTCGAACTTTGGTCGAATCAGGGCAGAATCCGCGGTCAGGCCATTTACACCGTGCCGACCCGCGCCCTGGCGAACGACAAACTCGCCGAGTGGCGCGCGCGCGGATGGGATGTCGGAATTGCCACCGGTGATTTGGCGGAAAACCTGGATGCGCCGATCATTGTCGCCACGTTGGAGACGCAAAAGAATCGGTTGATCCAGGGCGATGGTCCCGCACTCCTGGTTGTCGACGAATATCAAATGCTCGGCGATGCGGACCGCGGGTTGAACTACGAACTGGCCCTGGCGCTGGCGCCGCCGCGGACCCAGTTCCTTCTGCTCAGCGGCAGCGTCGGGAATCCGCAGGATGTCGTGAAATGGCTGCAGCGCCTCGGTCGCAACGCGGTCTTGATCCGGCACGAGGAACGACCCGTGCCGCTGGAGGATGTTTACGCCAACAATCTTAATTTTCATTTGCCCAGCGAAATTCGCGGATACTGGCCACGCCTGGTTGCCAAGGCGCTCGGTGAGGACCTCGGGCCGATTTTGATTTTTGCGCCGCGGAGGCAGACGGCCGAATCATTGGCTGCCGAACTCTCGCGGAATTTGCCGACCCCCAATCCGCTTTCTTTGAGCCCCGAGCAGAAACAGCTCGCCGGCGAGAGTCTGGTCAAGATGTTAAAGAACCGCGTTGCCTATCATCATAGTGGTCTCAGCTATGGCGCGCGCGCGGGTGTGGTCGAACCGCTGGCCAAGGCCGGTCAACTGCGCGTGGTCGTGGCCACGATGGGACTGGCGGCGGGAATTAATTTTTCGCTCCGCAGCGTTGCGCTCGCCGGAGAATCTTATCGGCGCGATTACCAGGAACAACCGTTGAAGTCTGACGAAATTCTGCAGATGTTCGGCCGCGCCGGCCGCCGCGGGATCGATGAAACGGGTTTCGTCCTGGTAAGCGCGAACGAGATTCGGTTGCGCGACGGGTACGCCTGCCATCTCTCGCGCAGCGGCATGGTGGATTGGAGCACGTTGCTCGGGCTGATGTCGTCTGCGGCGCAACAGGGGCGCGAACCCTTTGCCGAGGCGGTGCGCGTGCAGGGGCGTCTTTTCACGACCAAGCCCATTTTCCTCGGCGTTGAAGAATCGTTGAAAAATCCCGACACTCCCTGCGGCTTGAAGACCGATGCCGAGCGCGCCCGGCACGTGCGCAAGCGGATTCGGGAGATGTTGAACAGCCGCGGCGAATGGGAGCGGTACCCGGACCACCAGGAACGACCTCTCAAAGATGTCTACGTGCAGATTCTTGAGCCGGACGGCACCGCAAATAACGTAACCGATGCGGATGCTCAATCCCAACAGCCCGATCCAGCCAAGAGCGTGTCTGCAAATGTAGGCAGCATTCCGCCCGAACAGGCAAAGATGTCTTCCCCACATTTTCAAACAAGCTATCAGAGCCGCGACACCGCGCCCGGCTTTGGTCTTCGTGAGGCCCTCTCGGTGCAGGCGGCTCTGGAGAAGGTCGGCACAGGGTATCTGGTTGGCCTCTCGGAGACCAGTGATGGAAAGATCTACGGGCGCGCATTTACTGTGGCGGACCTTTTGAACGACGAGCGTGTCCTGCTGGTGAAGTGGGTGCGGCGTTTGATCGGTTGGAACGGACGCCAGGCGCCGCTGTCCGTGTGGAACGAGAGAATTGCGCCGCTCCTTGAACAGCGACTCGCCAAGCAAAAAACTTCCGTCGTGCGGTTCCTCAAACAGAACCAGAAAATTGTCGCTCACGTGAGTTTGGCGGAACAAACCATTCGGGTGCCCGTGGATAAATACGGCACTGCGCTCTGGAGACCGATCGAGCGCGACGTCATGCCGGCGGACTGCGCGGTTTGTTCATTGATTTCAATTTGCAAGGAGCTCTCGGCGGCCACCGGAGTGGCGATGATCTGGCGGCGGCTCGAGTTGGTCGACGCGGCGGGCGTTCCGACGCGACGCGGACGAGTTGTCAGCTTTTTGTCGCACGGCGACGGACTCGCCATCTCGACAGCGCTCGAGGATGAAAGGTATCCGCTCGATGAATTGATTTACGACATCGCGAATCTCGACGCGGGATTTCGCTTTTGCGGTGAGGAAAATCGCTGGGGCGGCCGGCTGGCCCTGGCGTGCAACAAGGCGTACGGCTTGCAAACCATCACCGGCCACCTGGAGAACGGGTTGCCGCCGAAGTACGGCGCGGGCGCCGAACAAATTGTCACTGCGGTTCACAAAAACCCATCGAGCAAACACGCCTGGGTGAACGAACTTCTTGGCACGGGTGACATTGACCGCGTCATTATCGAATGGCGGAGCTTGCTGCGGCAGATTGCGCATGCGCCGCCCTTGGACTGGCCGCGTTGGACTGCGTTTCAAGCGATGGCCAAAGCCATCCTGAACGAAACCGAGTCGCCGACGATCACCGACTTGCCGCCGCTCGAGTATCATCAGACCAAGCGCGTCGATCACCGGCTGATCTTGAGGAGGCATTAGCAAACGATCCGCACTCGATTTCGTGAACAAATCCAATGATACTTAGTATTTCGCAGGCGCGTTGTTCAGTTACTGGCCAGTCATAAATTCTGTACTGCATGAAACTTTTCCGGCCGATTTTTGCGAACGCGAGATTCGCCGGCTCGTGGGTTTGCTGTTCGGGTGCGATTTTGTTCATCCTGTTGCTGCAACTCACTAGCGTTACAGCCGCCCAGCCAGGACTCAAAACACCGCGGTTGGACCGAGACGATTTGCTGGTTTACCGTGGTTCGAACGGACGGGCCGTCGCCGCGAAGTCGATTGACGATTGGAAAAGAAGGCGCGCGTCCATTTTCCAAGGCATGCAGGAAGTCATGGGACCGCTGCCCGGTCCGGAGAAACGTTGCCCGCTCGACATGTGGGTT
>JBDTOW010000023.1:0-12964 GCA_039933075.1 Verrucomicrobiota bacterium
CGAGCACCAGACAAACATACCCGTGCGAGGCGAACCAGATGGCGCGGTCCTGATACTGAAATTTGGCGCCGAGCGGATGCGGCAAATGGCCGCAGAGATAGAGGATAGTCGGCAGCCGCCTGGACGATTCCTTCGGCGCGTAGAAATTGCCCGTCACGTAGAGCCCCGGCAGACTTTGAAAGACGACTTTTTCGATTCGATAATGAGGGCGTTCGAGGCGGCCAGTGATTTGCGCTTTCAACGGAGTCCTCGCCGGCAGCGGATCCAGCCCCAGCATTTCGAGCAACTGACGCCGCAACTCCGGCCGCTGTTTTTTCCAATCGTCCAGATTTCGAATATCCTTCAAGCAGCGCGCGGAAATGTCGGCGGCGACTTTCTTCAGTTGATTCGTCGCCATTTCGTGACGCTGCGCGGGAGTTTCCTGCGCCATCAGGTTCGACGACGAGAGAAAGACGGCGAACCAGACGACGTGAGCAATTTTGGCTTTCATGCACCGGACATCATACGCCTTCACTGTCCAGCGTCACTGATTTTGCGTTGGAGGACTATCCTTTGACACGCCGAGCGAAATGGTCGTGCCGGATTTCCACGGGTATTCCTTTCGGTCGATGATCAGCACCCGCGGCAGGAGTTCTATTTCATGGCCGAAAAGCCCCAACGTGACTGTCCCCGGTAGATACATTAAATCATGAAAAATGAATTTCCCGAAGGGAACGGTCTTGAGGGGATTGTCGAACACGACGGTCGTCGAAAGGTTTGTTTGCGTGGTTCTGCCGCCGGGGAAAACGATCTTCACGTTGGAGATGCTCAAATGCGGCTCCTGAATCACAATCCCGGGAATTCCTGATGAATCGGCGGTGAAAGTTACCTGCCACGGTCCATTCTTTTCGCGAAGGTGTTTGTCGCAGGAGAAGAAGCCTGCATAGCCGATTAGCGCGATGACAAAGGCATAGAGAAAGTGTTTTAGGTTTCCAGCGGATTTCACTCTGCACGCAACCCTTCGTGAACACACGATTGATGTCAAGCTGCCGCCCCACGCGGTTCCATGCTCTGGCTTAAGCTGCTTCTTGAGGAGCCAACAGCCAAAATGAGAAGTGTAGGGGCGAGGTTGATCCCGGGAGCCGGCAAGATTCCTTTCAGTACCGAAACGCTGCGTCGCAGGAAATCCATCCGGAAGGGTGAGATGCAATTGATACGTGTAAGTATTATTCTATTTACAAAACTGTTCTCCGGTTGAATATTAAGCGAGTTGGAAAAGCGTCCCCAACGAACAACGTAACCAAAGAAACGGCAAGCTGAATTTTGTTCAAAATTGATGAAAGCGGTGATCAACCTGCCCCTATTAGTGCGCCTCGCGCTTTTTTGCGCCCTCGCCTTGAATTGCCGGGAACAAGGAGCTTTCGCCGCTTCGCCAGGCGCGATTGGAACAAAGGGCACAAACGCTCCGGGCTTCGCGAATTGGCCGATGTTTCGTGGTGGACCAGGCCTGGTCGGGGTTGCCGATGCGGATTTGCCGGACAAACCAAAACTCAAATGGACTTTCAAGTCCGGCGCTCCCATCAAGTCTTCCGCGGCGATCGCGGATGGGCGTGTTTTCATCGGTTCAGACGATTGCAACGTTTACGCCTTGGATCTGTTGACGGGTAAGAAAATCTGGGCGTACAAAACCGGGGGCCCCGTCGAGTCATCCCCGCTCGTTCTCCATGGAATAGTGTTCGTCGGTTCTTCTGACGCCTCCCTGCACGCGCTGAATGCCATCACCGGAAGCCGCGTTTGGAAATACGATACCGGCGACCGTATCCTGGGAGCGCCGAATTGGGTCAAATCGCCGACCGGCGATAAACATTGGATCCTCATCGGGAGTTACGACTTTAAGTTGCACTGCGTGGACGCCGCTACCGGGAAGAGCAACTGGGTTTATGAGAGCGGGAACTATATCAACGGCTCACCGTCGGTTGCCGACGGAAAAACGGTGTTTGGGGGCTGCGATGCTGTGTTGCACGTGATTTCGCTCACGGACGGCAAGCAGGTGAAAGAAGTCGAAGCCGGAGCTTACATCGCCGGTTCAGTGGCAGTCCTGGATAACCGCGCCTACTTCGGGCATTATGAAAACGCGTTTCTCTGCGTCGATCTCAACGAGGGGAAAGTGCTTTGGACCTACAAGGATCGCTCATTTCCATTCTTTTCGTCGCCCGCGATCGATGGGGATCGCGTGGTCTTCGGCGGGCGCGACAAGCGCCTTCATTGCGTAAAGCGTGAGAATGGAGAGAGCCTGTGGACCTTTACGACGGGCGCCAAGGTGGACAGTTCACCCGTGATCTGCCGTAATAAGGTCGTGGTTGGTTCAGAAGATGGCCGCCTTTACATTGTCTCACTGGCGGACGGCAAGGAGCTTTGGTCCTATGAAATTGGCCAGGGGATCACCAGTTCTCCAGCAGTGGCCGGAGGAACAATAATTGTCGGTGCGCAAGACGGCAATGTCTATGCCTTCGGCAACCCAACTGAAACCAGGAACAAATGAGAAACAGGATTTCCGCGCTTGAAAGGTTTCCATTATGAGCACGATCACGATCCCGCCTGAGCCAGTCACGGCGCCGCCATTGGAAAAACAAACAACGGTTGGCAATTATTTCGTCTCGAATTACCCGCCATTTTCGTTTTGGAAGCCCGAAGACGTGGGCGAATTGTACGCGGCGTTGGAACGTCCACCGGTGCCGGGCACGCCGTTGGGCATTTATCTGCACATTCCCTTTTGCCGCAAACGTTGTCACTTTTGTTATTTCCGGGTCTATACGGACAAGGATTCGGCGGCAATCCGCAGTTACCTGGACGCCGCGCTGAAGGAATTAAGCTTGTACTCGCGCGAGCCCTTCATTGGTGATCGAAAGCCAAACTTCATTTATTTCGGCGGCGGAACGCCGTCGTTTCTTTCCGTCGATCAGCTCAAGCATTTGACCGACGGGATGAAAGCCTTGCTGCCTTGGGACCAGGCCGAGGAAGTTACCTTCGAGGTCGAACCGGGCACGCTTACGGACCATAAGCTCAAGGCGATTCGCGAAATGGGCGTCACGCGCCTCAGCCTTGGCGTGGAAAATTTCGACGATCACATTCTCGAGATTAACGGCCGCGCTCATCACAGCAAAGAGATCGCGCGCGCCTATTCGTTCGCGCGCGCACTGGATTTCCCGCAGATCAACATCGACCTCATCGCGGGCATGGTTGAAGAAACCGAATCGAATTGGCGCGAATGCGTGCGCAAGACCATCGAGATGGCGCCTGACAGTGTGACCATCTACGAAATGGAGATCCCTTACAATACGACCATTTACAAGCAAATGAAGGCCGAAGGAAAGCTCGTGGCGCCCGTGGCGGACTGGGACACCAAACGAGCCTGGGTCAGTTACGCCTTCGCCGAACTGGAAAAAGTGGGCTACACCGTCGGCAGCGCCTACACCGCCGTCAAGGACAAGCAAAGGACCCGGTTTGTGTATCGCGACCGTCTCTGGGCCGGCGCGGACTTGCTGGCGCTGGGCGTGGCATCATTCGGGCACATCGGCGGAACTCATTATCAAAACCAGCACGACTTCGATCCTTACGTCAGCATCATGCAATCAGGACGCCTGCCGATCTATCGAGCGTTGACCCCCACCGACGATGAACGACTGATTCGCGAGTTCGTCCTGCAACTCAAACTTGGAAGAGTCAGTTGCGATTACTTTCAGAAGAAATTCGGCGTAGATATCCGAGTCCGTTTCGCGACGCCGATGCAGACCTTGAAGGACTGGGGATTTCTTATCGTGGAGGGTGACGCGGTCATTCTGAACCGCGAAGGCCTGTTGCAAGTGGACCGTTTGCTGCACGAATTCTTTCTGCCGCAACATCGGAACGTAAGGTACGTCTGAGCGATGCCAACTCGAACTCCCATACCGCCGGTCGACCCACCTGTCTCACCGGTCGTTCCTTTTGCTTTCCCTCTGGACGAGTTTTATCTGCGGGCCGGAATAACGTTGCCGCGGATTGAGCGGATTGATGGCGAGTCCTTCCCGGAACCTTACAAATCACTCCTCGTGCATTCGCAGGACATGACACCGACATTGGAAAAATTTCACGGAGACACCATCCACCTGGAGGTGCTTCGCCGCGAGGCCCGCGACGACTTTTATTTTCGCGAGGTGGTGCTTAAACTAGACGGCGGCGAAAGACCGGTGGAATTCGGCGCCATTCGGATCGATCTCGCCCTGTTTGCCGCCAGCGTCCGCCGGCTGATTCTCGAGGAGCACCTGCCGCTCGGCCACATCCTGAAAGATTGCGGCGTTGCGCATTCCAGCCGGCCCAAGGCGTTCTTAAGAGTCGAGTCGGATGAATTCATGAATGGCCTCCTGGGGTTGTCTGGAGCAAACATTCTTTACGGCCGGCGCAACACGCTCCTCGACCCGCAACAGCGGTCCTTGGCTGAGATTGTCGAAATCCTGCCGCCCTCCGACGCGCCGGGAGTGAGATGAACTCTGAAATCTGATGAAACAACAAAACAGTTACGATGTGATCGTGGCCGGCGCCGGTCCGGCGGGTTGCAGCGCCGCGGCGCTGCTCGCAGAAAAAGGTCACCGGGTGATGGTCCTGGAGCGAGAAAAATTCCCTCGTTATCACGTTGGCGAATCGCTCCTGCCGTTCACCTATTACCCGCTGCAACGGCTTGGTTTGATCGAAAAGATGCGCCAATCGGCCTTCGTCAAAAAATACAGCGTCCAGTTTATCTCGACCTCTGGCAAGGCTTCCCAACCATTCTATTTCTTCGATCGTTACGATCAGGACGTCGCTCAAACGTGGCAGGTCTTGCGCTCTGAGTTTGACCTGATGCTGATGCAGCACGCCCGCGACAAAGGCGCCGTTATCCGGGAAGAAACCACCGTCAAGCAATTGCTCAAAGAGGGCACCCGAGTCGTCGGCGTGCTGGCCGAACACAAAGATGGCAAAATTAGCGAGTACCACGCTCCGATCACACTGGATTGCACCGGCAAGGAATCGTTTGCCGCCGTACGGAACCACTGGCGTGTCCGCGATCCCCAACTCAACAAGGTCGCCGTCTGGACCTACTACAAGGGGGCCAAGCGCGATGAAGGAATCGACGCCGGGGCAACCACCGTGGCTTTCGTCCCGGAGAAAGGATGGTTCTGGTACATCCCGCAGCACAATGACATGGTCAGCGTGGGAGTTGTGGCCGAAGGAAAATATCTCACGCGCGACGGCGTGAAGTCTTCGGAGGCGATCTTTAAGCGCGAGAGCGAACAGAATTTGTGGGTGAAGGACCATCTGGCGCCCGGACAGCAAGTCGGTCCCTACTACGTCACTGGCGAAGACACGCATCACTCCAGGCACTGCTATGCGGATGGTCTGCTGCTCGTCGGCGATGCGTTTTGTTTTCTCGACCCGGTTTTCTCGAGCGGGGTCATGCTCGCGCTCAAGAGCGGTGTGCTCGCCGCCGACGCGGTTCACGAAGCCATCGTCACAAGCGACTTCTCTCCCGCCCGCTTTGCCGAATATGGCCGCGTGCTCCGCCAGGGCATCGAGAATATGCGCAAGCTGGTTTACGCTTTTTACGATCCCAATTTCAGCTTCCGCGCTCTCACCGACAAATATCCCGAACTGGCGGGTGATGTAACCGATTGTCTGTCCGGTGACGTTAACAAGGATTTCACCAAACTGTTCACTGCCGTCTCGGAATTTGCCGAAGTGCCCGACGCGTTGCCGTACGGACATCCCCTCGTCCACGAGCCGACAGCGCTGCAACCGGTTTGAACTGGACGGCAGCCGGGCGATTGCAGTCCCTCGAAAATTTGATGGAAGCATACTCATGATCTATGTTTCACTCCGAATCATCGGCGGTTAAACTCTGGCTCGTGTGAACATCATTCAAATCACACCTGGCGCTGGCAAAATGTTCTGCGGCGGTTGCTTTCGCGACAACGCCCTGGTGGCGGCGCTGCGTCAATTGGGCCATTCGACATTGATGGTTCCGCTTTACCTGCCGCTCACGCTGGACGAACCGGATCAGAGCCAGGCCACCCCGATTTTCTTTGGCGGCATCAACGTTTATCTCGAACAAAAATCCGGATTCTTTCGCAAGATGCCGAAGTGGTTGCATCGGCTCCTCGATTCCCCACGCCTGCTCGATTGGGTGGCAGGCTCCGCGGCGAACACCCGGCCGGAAAAAGTGGGCGAACTCACACTGTCGATGGTGCGCGGAGAAGAAGGCAACCAGGCGCGCGAACTGGATGAGTTGGTGGCCTGGCTGAAAACCACGGGGCGTCCGGACGTTGTTTGTCTCTCGAATACTTTGCTGCTTGGCATGGCCCGCCGAATCAAATCCGAGTTGAACGTTCCGATGGTTTGCACGATGCAAGGCGAAGACACGTTTTTGGATTCATTGCCGGAATCGGTGCGCGAACGGACCTGGCAAACGCTCGTCGCTCGGGCCACCGAGATCGACCTGTTTATCGCCCCGAGCCGATACTACGGCAACTTGATGCGAAAACGCCTTCAACTCGAACCCGAACGAGTCCGTGTCGTCTACAACGGCATCAAGCTCGAAGGTTACAGGCCTGCGGACACTCTACCGACTCCGCCGGTCCTGGGATATTTTTCGCGGATGTGCCAGGCCAAAGGACTCGACACGCTCGTCGAGGCGTTCATTCAACTGAAAACCCGCGAGCGATTCAAAAACTTGAAGCTCCGCGTTGGCGGAGGAATGGGGCCGTCGGATAAGATTTTCGTCGACAAACTCAAATCTATTTTGGCGAAGCACAAATGTCTCGGTGACACCGAATTCTGCCCGAATCTCGATCGCGTGCAAAAACAAGCGTTTTTCCGTTCCCTGACGGTGATGTCCGCGCCCGCTCTTTACGGCGAAGCATTTGGTTTATATGTCATCGAAGCGCTGGCCTCTGGTGTTCCGGTGGTTCAACCCCGCCACGCCGCCTTTCCGGAATTGATCGAGGCGACCAATGGCGGCCTTTTGTGCGAACCTGGCAACGCGACAGCCCTGGCCGACGGCATTGAACGATTGCTTTTGGACCCGCAAAGGGCCCGCGCCATGGGCGAAGCGGGACGGAATGCGGTGCTCCAGAATTTCAGCGTCGAACGCATGGCTCGGGATATGGTTGAAGTTTTCCAGGAAGTGTCCCAACAACGTCCTCATTCCAACCTCTCGAAGCTCAACTCTCAACTCAGATAAATGGCTTACGAATTCAAAGCGATCCGCCGCGTGGAATTTGCCGAGACGGACATGGCGGGCATTGTGCACTACTCGAATTTCTTCCGATACATGGAAACCGCCGAGCATGGTTTCTTCCGCTCGCTCGGTCTATCGGTGGTCATGGATCAATTTGACCCGCCGGTCGGCTGGCCGCGCGTCCACGCTGAATGCGATTACCTGTTTCCTCTCCGCTTCGAGGACGAGATCGAAATCCATATGCTGGTTCGGGAAAAAAGATCCAAGTCGCTGAGTTACTTCTTTCGCTTTCGGAAACTGAACGCCTCGCCGATCATCGAAGTGGCGCGCGGCGCTCTGACCGTTGTCTGCGTGGCTCACGAGGCAAAAGGCAAAATGGCAGCCGTCACAATTCCCGAGTATCTAGAGAAGAAGATCGAGGTGGCTCCAGCGGAATTGCTTGTCTAAGAAGGTGTGGTGGTTTTTACTTTTTCGAGCAAAATGAATTACCCAAGGTCATGAAAACTTATCGAGTTCCTCCCCCGCTTTTCCTCGTCGTCTTTCTCGGCACTGTCGCTGATCCTTTTCGCGGGGTCACCGCGCCAGTTATTTTCAATCTCGATCCAGCGCAAAGCTCCATCACTCTGTCCGGCAACGTCCTGAATAATGCTTTCAAAGAACAGGGGCCGGGCAGCCTGACGGCCTCTTTTTCCGGGACGATCGCAGCCGATGTGACCGGGTCGACGATCCAATTTATTGGCGGGAGCGCGATTGATGCGCTGACCAGTGGAAACTGGCAGCCGCAGACAGGCGGCGCTGCGGGCAGCGCTCCGGCGGATTATGGTGTAACTGCGGCCACGCCTTTTGCAACGGCCTTCGCCGCCGCGCGAAATATTCTGGTCGACGTCTTGAGCGGTCCGCTCCCGATCACAAACGGGACGTTCGGCTCCAGCCAACTCGCCTTCGGTTTCCCGACAAACGCGACGTCGGGCGTGGACTATCGTGTCACGGGACTCCTGAGTGCGTCCGGCCATAAGGAGCTGGTCGGCTTGTCAACGAATCGAATCACGACAGCCGCGACATTGACCACCAGCGCCGCCGGCGAAACCCTTACGCTCCCCGTGGATGCGGACTTTTTCCTGAGCCTCCTTTCAAACAAGGACACGCTTCTCAACTTGAAAGGAAAGTTGGTCGCCACGCGTTCCAGCATTCAAGGGCCTGTTTTCAACCTTATCATGGTGAGCAATCAGACTGTGACCTTGCGGTGGCAAACGATTCCAGGCCAAAAATATCAGCTTGAAAGCTCGACCGATCTAAACGCCTGGATTATCGAGGCCACCAACCTGATCGCGTCAATGAATACCTTCGCCTGGAGCACAAACATTACGCACAACTTCCAGTTCTTTCGTATCTCGTACTGAGCTCGCGCGGTCTCAAAGCACGCAGGGTGAACTTGTAACGCCTATCCAGCTATTGTCAGCTTCGCCCCGTCAACGAAGCTGTGATTTGAGACAGGCAATCCCCACGCTTCAGTACGGCGGCCGCGGCAAAGTTCCCCAGCGGGTGACTTTTCCGTTTTGAAAATAGATTTCGGCGCGAATGTAGCTCCGCGGAGAATAATCGCGATCGACGTAGCGCTCGAGGAAGGTGGTTCCATCGCGGGGAACCTCGCGATATGTCCAGAAACGCGTCTCTTCCAGCCATTGCCCGTGATAAATCCAACTGGTGACATGACCGCTTTCCGTTTCGTTCTCAAGAATCTCGGCTGGGGGACCCCAAGCCAAGTAGACCGCATCGGAATTCATTCCTACCTTGATTTGCCCTTTGTCGACGAGCTGCTTTTGGTCGTCTGGCAACGCATTGTACGCCGCCGGCCGTTCCTGCTTACGTGACTCTACCGTCGGCGTAGAACAACCGAGCAAAAGCAGCCAGCCCAACGGCACGAACCAAGCAAATTTCACCATGTTGAGAGGTTCTTTCGAACCCGGCCAAGTAAACTCGATAAACCGATTGAAGTAAAGTAGCGCTGTGTTTAAACTGCGGCGATATGAACGGGCCAGCTCTTATTTTTGCACTAATGACGGTGGTTTCCTGGGGTGTCTATGGGGTTTTTCTGCATACCGGCCAAATGGCGATGAAAGATGCAGTCAATGGCCGCTATAAAGCATTCTTGTTTGTCGGTCTGGCCTACTTTCTGACTGCCGTCCTTGCGCCGCTGGCGGTCCTGATCACCCGTGGCGCGGATTGGAATTATCCGGTCAAAGGCATGTGGTGGTCGCTCGTGGCTGGAATTGTTGGCGCAGTCGGAGCGTTCTGCGTGCTGCTGGCATTTGGCGCGAAAGGAACGCCGCCGGTCGTCATGTCGATTGTCTTTGCCGGCGCGCCCATCGTCAACGCGCTCTACTCGATCTGGCAACATCCGCCGGAAGGGGGCCTGGGTTCGATAAAACCCCTGTTCTTTGTCGGCATACTCCTGGCCGCCCTCGGGGGTTGCCTCGTGACGCTTTACAAACCAAATCCCCCTGCCCCGAAAGCTCGCTTGCCCGTAGCCCAGAACTCTCCAGCCTCCTCCAGCAATCAATAGTGACTTGCGATGGCCGACGTTTTCCCCACCCAATCGGCAATCGCTTCAACCCAGCTCTCGCAACTCCGAAAGCTTCTCGCCGCGCTGGAGCCGGCCAATCGGTTTTACCACCAAAAATTTGTCGCGGCCGGAGTTACAACCGAGGTCGCCAGCCTCGAAGATTTCGCGCAACGATTCCCGTTTACAACGAAGGGTGAGTTGGTGGAAGATCAACTGGCTCATCCTCCCTACGGCACCAACCTGACGTCTCCCCTGGGCGAGTACACCCGCTGTCACCAGACCAGTGGCAGCTCGGGAACCCCGCTGCGGTGGTTGGACACCCCCGAGAGTTGGGAGTGGATGTTGAACAACTGGAAACAGGTGTATCGAGCCGCCGGCGTCACTCGATCAGACCGGATTTTTTTTGCCTTCTCGTTCGGACCCTTTTTGGGATTTTGGACTGCCTTCGAATCCGCTCTGAGCCTTGGCTGCCTTAGCCTGCCCGGTGGCGGATTGAGCAGCGGGGCCAGACTGCGGACCATCATCGATCACGGCGCTACAGTACTTTGTTGCACGCCAACTTATGGGAATCATTTGGCTGAAGTCGCTTTTGACGAGAAAATCGATTTGTCGGTGTGCCGGATCAAAACCCTAATCGTCGCGGGCGAACCCGGCGGGAGCGTGGCGGCAAACCGCAATCGTTTGAGTGAGAGTTGGCGCGGCGCGCGGGTTGTTGACCATTACGGCATGACCGAGGTCGGTCCGGTGACCTACGAATGCCCTGCCCGCGCCGGTGTGCTGCACGTGATCGAAACCTCGTATCATGCCGAGATTATTGACGCTGAAACAACTCAGCCGGTCCGGCCCGGTAAGAGCGGCGAACTCGTTTTGACAACGCTGGGGCGGACGGCTTCGCCGCTGCTCCGTTATCGCACCGGCGATCTAGTCAAGCCTGCCTCGCATATCACAACCCACAACGCTTCGACTCTCAATCCTCAACCCTGCGCGTGCGGACGCTACGATCTTGCTCTCGAAGGTGGGATCCTGGGACGGACCGATGATATGGTCGTGGTTCGCGGCGTGAACATTTTTCCCAGCGCGATTGAAGAGATAATCCGCGCCTCGGACGCGGTCGCTGAATACCAAGTCACCGTGCATTCGACTCAGACATTGCCTGAGTTAAGCATTCAGGTCGAGCCGAGCGCAAACCGCGAAGACAGTCAGGCTTTGGTCGAACAATTGGAAAAAAAGTTTCAGACGGCATTTTCTCTCCGCATTCACGTTTCCGCCGTTTCTCGCGGCACGCTGCCTCGCTTTGAGATGAAGGCGCGTCGATGGGTTAGAGCGTAAAGGCATGGGCTCAGCGTTCCAGGCTCAACTCCGGACCATTTCCGTTCGCCCTGGTGATGTAGCCGTTTGCTCGGAACCATTCCACCGCATCAATCAGAGCTTGCGTGGGTGGCGTCTGGGGCAAGCCCAATTCGCGGATGGCTTTGGCCGGACTGAACCACATCTTATGCTTTGCCATGCGCACGCCGGCCAGGGGTACCCATGGAGCCTTTCCCGTCACGCGCGCGATCGTTTCGTCGACGTAAGCCGCAGCCAAAGCGACGAAATAGGGGACCTCCAGTTTGGGTGCGGCCAGGCCGGTGAGTTCCTGCAAACGCTGCAACGTCTGGTTCATCGTCCAGTTGCCTTCGGCGTTGCCTAAAATATATCTCTCGCCAGGCCGCCCCTTTTCCGCGGCCAGAATGTGGCCAATCGCTACGTCACGGACATGCACCCAATTCAACCCGGTGTCGAGGTACGCTGGCATGTGCCGATTCAGAAAGTCCACTATCACCTTTCCGGTCGGTGTCGGTTTCACATCGCGCGGTCCGACCGGTGCCGTCGGGTTGACAATGATCACCGGCAAACCCTTCGCCGCCAGGTCGCGTGCAATTCCTTCCGCGCGCCATTTTGAGAGTTTGTAATGGCTGTTCATTTGGCAGGCCGAAACCGGTGCGGTTTCGTCACTGGGAGAAAACCCGCCATCGATTCCGCCGGGCAAGCCGATGCACCCGACCGTGCTGGTGTAAACAATCCGCGAACATCCGGCGGCCGCGGCGGCTTCGAGCACGTTGCGGGTGCCTTCGACGTTGGCGGCGTACATCGGCGCGTAATCGCGCAACCAGAGCTGATAGCTCGCGGCAACGTGGAAACACCAGTCGGAACCCCGCATCACCGCTTCGAGCCGGGCACGGTCCTCGAGGTCGCCTTCGACCCTTTCAAAATCACTTCCGCGCAGAGCGCGCGAGCCGCTTCTCGGTCGGAGCAGGACCTTGACATCGTGGCCTCCGGAAAACAGTTCATGGACCAGATTGCTCCCAATGAAGCCCGATCCGCCGCTGACAAAGCATTTCATGACAAACGTCCCAACATTCGCGCCCGTCCTTATTCGAGGTACTCACGGCAAACGCACTGGTCCCGGCTGCGCGTTTGGGTCATCTTTTGTCTCTGATTCCAAACAGCAAGCGAAAACAAGTCGCGTCTAAAGTATCAAATCCACCTGCCGATGATCTTCACGGAAAGCGGGACTAAAGGAAAGCCCAGGTGTCGTAAAACGAAAAGCGACAGTTTGGCCGAAAAACTCGCTGATAGGAAAACGGTAAGCATGAGATGAAAAGTGAAACTGAGTGACTACACGATGAATCCGGGGACGCATAACTTGACTTGCAGAGTTCTCTTGGGATAAATCGTCGGCCAATCGTATGCCATACAAACCGAATCTGCGTAAGAAGCTGACGCGGCAGGAACAGAGAGATCTGGACACCGAGATCGATTTCGTCGAGGGGATCGTACGCCGCGCACCCGATTACATCGATGCATTGCAACTCCTGGGCGACGGCTACACCCGGCGGGGCCGATTGGACGAAGGTTTGAGAATTGACGAACGGTTGGCGCAATTACAGCCGAACGATCCCATGACCCATTACAACCTCGCGTGCAGTTACTCGCTCACGGAACGGTATAATTCGGCCTTTGCGGCCCTCGAACGCGCGCTCAATCTCGGCTATTACGACTTCAGGTGGCTCGCGAAAGACCCGGACTTGTCGAACTTGCGGCGGCATCCGCTGTTTAAGAAAATTCGCGACATGGTCAGATCGATGCGAATCGCTGTTTCCTGAAAATTTGGTTCCCCTCTTTCGCCTTCG
>JBDTOW010000024.1:0-12873 GCA_039933075.1 Verrucomicrobiota bacterium
ATGGTCAGGTTGTGGCGGCGCGCGCTGGCGGCAATGAAACTATCGGGCATCGGCATCAGGCAACCCTTCTTGCTGAACTCGGCTTCCTGCCGGCCCCAGACGGTGGCCACGCTGGTGTTAAAGTTCAGAATTCTTCCTTCCATCGCGTCAATCAGACGGTTGAGCCAGGCTTGCAGCGCCCGTTTCTTGGCGCCCTCCGCCAGCAACGAGATGCCGGCCTGGAGTTCTCCGATGACGTGGCTACTGGTGTAAATTCCCAGTGAGTTTTCCTCCAACCATTTCAGCACCTTCGGATCCGGTTGTGGCTTCGTCCGCTCGCTGAGCAGGTCGGTGTCAACGAGCCAGCTCATGTTTGCGGCGGTAAATCTGGCGGCGGCGCGGCGGCAGCTCGAACGGGTGCGGGCATTGCATGTACACGCTAAACCAATCGCCCCGGTCCTTGACCTTTCGCAGCGTCACGACCTGCGTCTCCGGATTGTCCTCCACCACAAAATGGTCGCCGGCGCGTAACTCGCAGCGCTCCCGCACGGTTTGCGGGATAACAATCTGTCCTCGGCTGGAAAGCGTTGCAGTCACTCGGTAAGTATTGCTTACTCCCGGTCGATGTCAAGGTGCTCTTGCTCGCGCTCAGACACACCGCACGCCACGGGTTTCGGACTTACGACGTGTTGCATTGCCTCTGCGCTTTTGCTGGAGTGCGATCATTTCTGGAGCTTTGATCCGAAAGCATCGAAGCTCGCCGCTTTGGAAGGACTGAAAATCCGCGCTTCGACTTGATTCTGCACGGACACCGAGGCACAGACTTCAACTGGACGAGATCCGCCGGACGCCATCCTCGCGGCCTCAACTGGCGTGCCATGACGGGGAGAGTGCTACGCCGCACCACAGTTATGAATACCGGAGGATCCAGATGTCACCCGAACACTTGCGGCGATCAGCCGCATCGGACCTGGAGATGTCCGGCGGGAAGCAACGGCGGCCTTGAGGATATGCGCAACGAAACTCGCTTTGTCTTTAGCTCTGCTGAAAAGTGAGGCCGAAGGAATCTGATACGCGTTAACCATGGAATCGTCGCGAAGAAATGCATAATCGTCGCTCAACGCGGGTTTTGACAGTATTGATAACTCTATGGTAAAAACTTGCTGCGATGCTTTCCATTCGTCGATCTGTTTGCCGTCACTCGGCTCGGACCAATGCTACAGGCTTCACTTTGATCGAACTCTTGGTCGTGATTGCCATCATCGCCATCCTGGCGAGCATGTTGTTGCCCGCCTTGGCGAAGGCCAAGGACAGGGCCACCCGCACTCAATGCATAAACAATCATAAACAGATGATGTTGACACTGCATCTGTACGGCATGGATAACGATGAAAAGTTCGCCTGGCCGAATTGGGCCTGGAGCATCCCAGGGTGGCTTTTTGGAACTGTCGGCAGCGCAGACAAAATACCGAAACCGCAAAATTATACTAATTCAGCGGACGCCTACACCAATGGACTCTGGTGGCCGTATTTGAAAAGTCCAAGATCTTATATTTGTGCCGCTGATAGAAAAAGGCCCTTTTTCTCGAAACGGTTTAACCAGCTATCCAGCTATAAAATGAACAGCTCGGCATGTTCGCATGGGCAGCGACAAGGCATGAAGCTCTCCGCCGCGTGGAGCCCGCAGTGCTGGCTCATGTGGGAACCAGATGATCCGGGCCCCAAGAACCCGGTGGTCTGGTGGGATGCGTCGAGTTTTCCCGACAAAGGTGAAGGCATCGGCCGGGTGCATGGATCAGGCGCCGTCATCTCTGCCGTAGGAGGGAACGTGGAGTTCCTGGCTTTTAAGAAATTCAATACGGAACAGGCAAACCCGCAAAAGAATCTCCTGTGGTGGAACCCCGACTCAAAAGACGGCCGTTGAACGGACTGGGAGCAGGGATGGGACGACGGAATTAACCGCGGTGCGTCAAAATCAAATCACAAAGGAGTTTCGATCCGTCGTAGAAGGTTGGTAGGGAGCGTCACTCCGTCCGCGCCGTTGGCCGAGCGAATTGCTCGAACGGCGCGCACGGAGTGACGCTCCCTGCCTTGCCCATCTTTACTTGCGCGGCCTTAACCAACATTGCCTCCCATGTTGCAGGACTTTCTTGTCACGGTACCAGCTCGAACTCCGTTACTCGCGCCCGGTCAAGATCATCGATCCTGACGCAGAAGCTCCGCATTCAATGCGTGCACCTTCGAGATGATGCGTTCTTCCAGCGACGGCGCCCACGGACCAGGATGGATTTCGCTGAAGAACATCGAACTGTGCGGTTCGTAACCGCCCTCGCGGAACTGGTGCGCGCTGGGAATATAACCCATCACGTCGTTGCAATAGCCTGCGACCCAGAGCGCGGGTCCAGTGAGTTCCCGCTTCAAGCGCAGCGAATAATCCACGACGGTTTCGCCGGCGAGCCCGACGAGCGTCAATTCGTCGCCGAAGTGCACGATTTGAACCGGGAAGGAATATTTCTCCTTTAGCTTTTCGCCTTTGTCCAGCCGGTCGAGAAAACGGCGGGCGTGCTGCGCTTCATATTGGTTGGACGATTTGAGTTCGGCCTCGAACTCCGCGCGCGTCGGCGGACCGTCGTAGTCGATATCAACTTCTGCGTAAGCTAGCCGCAGCGGGCCGAGGAGGGGACGCGGGCGTGTCTGCAGAGCAGCCTCCACGGACATGGCCAGGCTGCGCCCGTGTTGTTGGGCCAGATCGAACGTGCCGCGCGGATATGGATTTTGGTCGCCGCCACAACCTTGCATAAAAAGCGCTGTGACGCCGACGTTGGCACTTTCGAAATATTGCTGGGCGTAGCCTGCGTAATCGCCACAGAATTGATACAGCGCGAGCGTCGTGTTGTGGCAGGCGTAGCCGAAAAGCACGGCGCGCAGTTTGCCGTCGGCGTCTTCGACTCGCAGCACCGGCACGTCGTGGTCCACCGGGCCGTCGGGGTTCGGAAAGTTATTGTAGTTCGTGCCGAAGGGCGTCCGGCGATTCATTCCAAATCCGCAGCGTGCATGTTGATAACTCAGCTTCGCCGGGACGCGGTCAGCCAGTGCGCGACGCACCAACTCGATCAGCTTCGCTTGCAAGTCGCGGCCATACTCTTCGCCGGACTTCCCCCCAGGAATTCCTTCCTTGCCGAACATCGCCCAATCCTGCGGGCCGGGCCCCATCCGAAATTCCGGCCCACTGTGAGTGTGCGAACAGTTCATCAACAGGCCCTCACGGGGCAATCCGTGCTCTTTGGCCACGGCGGCTTCGAGGCCATTGCGCAACGACCGCGGCACACCGATCAGGTCCAGTGTCACGATCACGAGCCGCGCACCACGCGTGTCGTCAAAGGCGAGCGCTTTGGCGTAGAGGTCGGTGGCTTTGCCTTGCGAAATATTCGTGCGACTCGCGTAACCGGCCATCCACATAGGCTGGTCCGGCGTGATAATTACCGAAGCCACGCCGGCCTTCCAGACGGTGTCATTCGTGGCGCCGAAAAGCGGTGCGACCGTGAGAAAGACGGACAAGCCGATTAAACTGAGTTTTGTTTGCATCAGAATGGGTGAAGATTGACAGGTAAACCAACCAATTTCAAGCCGCTCGCGGTGATGTCGGTGATGTCGAAAGAACAGCAGACTGGCACCGGCATGTTTCTAGTGGGCCGGCTAGGGCTATGAGGTGTCGACACCAAGAATGGACGACGCTAATACCCATTAGACCCGTCAAGAATTCCTGAGTCGATGAAAGCGCCTGCCAACGGACGGTGACATCAGAAATTCATTAGCTTGTTCACCAACCTGGAAAGCGGTCTTAGCCTCGACGAATATCTCGATTGTTTCCCGGAGGTGACGCGTAAACAGGCTGTAGCCGTGCTCGAATACGCTCTCAAGAGAACTCTGAAGCCGGCGGCATGAGAGTGCCGCTCGACTCATGCGTGCCGCGTCCGTTGCGCAAGTTTCTGCCCGACCATACGGTTCACACGGCGCAGGAGATGGGCTGGGGCCAATTGAGGAACGGTGCTCTGCTGCGAGAGGCTGAAGTCCAATTCAACGCATTCATCTCGACGGACCAAAATCTCAAATACGAACAAAACCTTGTCGGAAGAAAACTCGCCGTTCTGATCCTACCGTCGAACGATTGGCGGATGATTCGGTCAAAAGCGGACGTCATCGCCGCCAAAGTGGCGATGCTGAGGCCGGGTGACTTCGTGGAATTGCGTTGGGATTGATTGCGCAAACAAGTGCTACTGTCCGAACGCCGCCGAGTCTGGGCAGCCGGTGTCATTCGTGGCGCCGAACAGCGGGGAAACCGTAATCTGAGACGATCAAGCCGATCAAATTGAATTTTGTTTGCATGAGAACACGCGGAGGCTGGCAGCAGTGTCGACCGATTTCAATAAGCTCAATCGTCCGAATTCCGGCAGCAAAGTCGCCGTGATTTGAAAAGAACAGAAACCAACGCGACCGCCGCCGACGGGTTGCTCTGACGAGAAATCCCTGCCTTCAGTAAGCCACAATTTTGGTTTGACTTGTCTCGCTGATTCGGACGCTATTTTGGTTCATGAACCCCGCCGCCTTTCCTCGCTTGCCTGGCCACCACCGGAACCGAATGAAATCCTTTGGTCCAGGCTTGCGCGCTTTCACTCTGATTGAACTGCTGGTGGTGATCGCCATCATCGCGATCCTGGCGGCCATGCTTCTACCCGCGCTCTCGCTGGCCAAGGAGAAGGCCAGGCGCACCCTTTGCCAGAGCGGACTGCGACAACTGGGTCTCGCGTTGCACATGTACGCCGACGACAACAACGACAAGCTCCCGCAAGGTTATCGCGATAACGGCGAATCTCATACGATCTGGATCAGCACGAACACCTTCAATGCGATTCGCCAGTATAGCGCGACCAACATGAGCACCTGTCCCAGCCTGGCGGGGACGTTTCAGTACTATCAAGCGCCCTACGGCTACGTCATTGGCTATAGCTACAACGGCGGGCATAAAAAGCCATGGCCAGGCGAACCCAATCCCTGGGTTTCGCCACAACGCTTGACGGATGATCCATCGCTCGTGCTCGCCTGCGATCTGAATGCCTGGGCCGATCCGTCCGGCGGAGGAGGTTGGGTGATTGCCCCCCATGGTTACGGTGGATCGGTGAAACGGTCGCGGAATGTTTTCATGTCCATTACCAAAAAGACCACGTCGCGCGACGCCGGCGCGGCCGGCGGAAATGTGCTGCTGGTGGATGGGTCAGTGCATTGGCGCAACATCAACCGCATGACCAATCATTGGGCCTATACAAGTGGAGGGTACTGGAATGCCTGGTGACCCAGAGATTCCGCCCGGAGATTTGCGCCTAGGGGTAAGGTCCCAGAAAACTGTTGGGGCATTCGGAACCTTATAGAACGGTGGCGGCAAAGCTATTTCGGTATTCCATAATTCCGTTATTTTAACCCGCTTTTTCTTTTATTTCCAACGGAGCGGAATTGGATCGCTTCATATTCCCGGGTTTCGTCCAAACGGAAGCCGGACTTTTGAATTTCTTTTGCAATCTCCGGCATGTGGGCTACTCCCCACGGCACGATAAGGTTCTCCGTTTGCAAAAGCCGGGAATGGATTTCTGCCAGAAGGCGCCGATTGCGCTTCCTAAGGAGATCATCAAAAAGTTGCTCCTCAAAATGCGGAGGCGGCGAGTATTGCATCAGCTTCACGACATTCTCAGCGTTCACACCCTTTGAATGAACAAGCATGACCCGGTTGAGGAAATCAATTGTGTTTGTTGCGAACTGGTCGACATCCACATCAGCCTGCACCATTTCGCCCCGGCTTGGCTTAAATTCATTCACTTGTTCGGCCAGGCCGAGAGAGGTCGCCATTCGTTTGTAAGTGATTTTGTTCGTAAGCAGATTTCTGTTGTCAGTTACTCCTTCCATTAGAATTATTGAATTGGTCGGGAAGGATTCCGAGAGCTTCCGGTAGAAGTCGGGTTCACCGATGTGCGCCATCGGAAATAACTGGATCGCTTTGCCGTCGTCGCGAACGTATTTTCTCGCTTGAACCGTCAAACCACCCGGGCGCAGTGCCAGGAAACCTTCGCTGAAATGATGCACTGCCAGCGCGGCGCAAAAGACCAGATAAATAACCACACCGGGCAGCAACACGAAAACGTTGACCAGCAGGAATACGGACAGGTTCCGCCAGCTAAAACGCGGGGCTTCAAGCTGGCTTTCTGCAACCAGCGGCCAGCGGAACTTGAACCCCCCCTGAACCCAGTAGAGGATACTTAGGCCGAAGATGACCTGACAGAACGAGAGCGCCCAAGCAACCTGCTGAATCCGACCGTAGAAATAAATCACAAATGGAATTCCGACAAGTCCGGCTACAGGATTGAAAAGTGTGACAGGGAGAAACAGACGCTTGGGGATCATTGGAGTAACTCCCATCAGCCCGTAGATCGCGATGGCCATGAGCAAGGCGAAAAGGAACAGAATCCCGCGGATCACCGCAAGGACGTGAATACCAAAAAAGTGGATCAATGAATCATCGACAAACGAAACCACGGCATCGGCTAGAAACAGTCCGAGGCATAGGCTTAGCAGGAAGGCGAGCCGCTGTCGTACGGGCCAAGCCTTGCGCGTCGGCTTGGCTGGCGGCGGCGGAGGAGGAGAACCGGCGATCAAGGCAGGCAGAGCGTCGAGCACCGGTGGTTCAGATGCTGGCAACGGCGGGGGAACGGACGCCTTCGTACTCGGTTTCAAATCTTGCGGTTGCTCACTCATGGCGCAAAAGCTAACTGCTCAAGGCTAAAGTCTAAAGTTGTTTTCGCCTTCAGCCTTTCGCCTTCAGCCTTTCCGAACAGACGCGGCGTGAATATCTCGAATGTCGAAGCTGACGATGCTCAGACCCATATTGCGCAGATCGGGGGACGCTGCCGCTTGAACCCTGCTCGCGGGCATGCAATTCTCGCTGGGATCCTTCCATACCTCCAGCGATCTGGCTGGATTGTCCTCGATGCCCGGCGAAACCTTTGCCACGTCCTGTTCGACATCTGCGGCCAGCTCGATCAGCCGCACGTCGCCCGCAGCGACGTCCTGCAACAACTCGTTGTAAAGCGTGAGTGCGGCACCGGCTTGGAGAATCCGGTCGCTTTCATTGCGGCCTAAGCTCAGCGCGGAGCTGGTTCCGATAATTGCTTCACCCCGGTGGCAAAGCCCGTGATTTGATTGCTCCGCACCTGGATGGCCTTTGTTTCCGCGCCGAGACGCACGGCGATGCGGTCAGCCGGTTGGCGGGTCTCGATGATTTCGTTGCCTGACAGCACCACGGCTTCAGTCGCGCCCTGCACGTCGATGGCCACGCCATTGGTCGAGCCGCTATCGATGATGCGATTGTTCTCGATGCGATTGCGATGGCCGGCGAAGTCTTTGCCGCGTTCGGGCCGAAAAAGCACGCCGACCTGGCGGCTCTGCAGAATTTCATTGCTCGTCACGAGATTGTCCGTGTCGCGATGGCCGATCGAGACACCGACGCGGTTCCCGATAAGTTTGTTGTTTTCCGCCAGGCCATACTTCACGCCCCAGCAAAAGAAGATGCCGATATCGTTCCCCTCAACGCGGCAGTTGCGAATAATGGGCCG
Organism: Verrucomicrobiota bacterium; assembly: GCA_039933075.1. Taxonomy (GTDB): domain Bacteria; phylum Verrucomicrobiota; class Verrucomicrobiia; order Limisphaerales; family JACPZS01; genus JBDTOW01. The sequence goes on from JBDTOW010000024.1 coordinate 7,638, forward strand.
CTGCGAACCGGAACCCGGATGCAGGCCAAGACCGGTGTGGTTTTCCGAAACGCAGTTCTCGACGAGCACATCATGGCAAATCTGCCAACTGATGCCATCGCCGTTGTAGTTGCGCGCCTGAACCCCGCGGATCGTGATACGACTACAATCCTGGAGAAAAATGCAGCCGGCGTAGTTGCCGTCGAGGTTGTCGTTGTGCGCCTTGTTGCCGTCGAGCGCGAGATTCTCGATGACGATATCCGATATCAATTCGCCGCTGAGGATGGGGAAGAGGGTCGAAACAGTCGCGTTGCCCAGCTTCCAGAAATTTTCTCGCAGCGACCGGTCGAGCTTGAAACGATTGTCGTGCCGTGCGACCAGCGTTCTCTTGACCACAGTATCCGCGCCGGTGTCTGGATTCTTGGCGCGGAGGCATACGCCGTCGCCCACCGCGAAACCGCTGGCGTCCTCCAGCGTGATTTCCTGATCGTACCAATCGCTGTCTTCCGCCAGTTTGGTTTTTACCGAAGGCTCCTTGATCAGCACTGTGTCCGCGCCGTTGCCAACCAGGCGGACTTTCGACTGGAGATAAACCGCGTTGCGCAACCGATAGGTCCCCGGCAGCACCTTCACCGTGCCTCCGCCAAGCCGCGCCACGTAGTCCACCGCCGCTTGCAACACACGATCGCTCGTGCCGACCAGGTCCGCTTTGTCCGGGCCGACAGTGATGGTGAGCCGCTGCGACCAATCCGGCTCGACGGCGGTGTCACTTGACGTGGCTCGAGGAGTCGAAACGGCGGGGCGCTCCGCTGACTGCAAGACTGTAGTCAGAGCGGCGATTCCGGCACAAAGCCAGGCGGTGACGAAACGGTGCGGCAAGCTAAGCTCAGTCCCCAAAAGCTTTCGTTCTCCACCGTGAATGAAAGGCGGCCGCCTCGTTTGGAGTTCCGCCGTTAGGCGGCTGGATGCCCGAATTCCGCCTGAAGGGGGGACTCCGAACTGCCTTTTCGAAGTAGAAAAATTTGGTGTTTCCATAATGCACTGAAAGATATGGCTGGCGGAGATGGCGGGGCAACGAAAAAGCCGTCATAGATACCCCCAATACAGTTCCACCTTCCTCGAGTTGAGCTTGAGGCGCGTAAAGGCGGAGAATCGTGGATTGACCACCACCCATATTTACGGGAGAGTAGCGTCGTGAAAACGACAGTGGAAATCCCGGATGGCTTGTTCCGCGAGGCTAAAACGGCTGCGGCTAGTCGCGGCCAATCGCTCAAGACGTTTCTAACCGAAGCGCTGAAGGAGAAACTCTCGGGACCGAGGCGGCCCCAAGAAGCAGGCTGGCCTGTGGCACCGCCCAAACTGGCCAAAGGCGAAATGCGGCGCATCCAGTCCGCAATCGACGAAGACTTGTCCCGGATTGATGCGGAGGACTGGAAGTGATGCTCGACACCAATGCACTGTCGGCCTGGGCCGGCGCCGAGACTGCGCTGTTGCGTGTCCTCCCCAAGGATCGGCTTTGGCACCTTCCCGTGGTGGCGCTCGGAGAGTTTCTTTTCGGCATCCGGCGGTCGCGTGAGCGGGCGAAGCTAGAGCGATGGATCGAGGAGGTCAAAGCCACGTGCGCATTGGTGGGGGTCGATGCCGACACCGCCGACCATTACGCCGAGATCCGCGAGGAGTTGCGCGCGGCGGCGACGCCTGTCCCGGAAAACGACATCTGGATTGCGGCCCTTTGCCGGCAGCATCAACTGGCTCTCGCCAGCCGCGACGGACATTTCGACAACGTGCGCGGCTTGAAGCGTGTGACGTGGTGAATGGCTGCTGAACGGCCCATTTTTATCCGCAACGCCGACTCCACGAAATCGTCAGACGACCTGAATAAAGAGCCACTCGTCCCTTCATGAATGCTGAGGTTGCCATCGACCGGAACCCTTCTCCCGCCGCCGAGAAGCCGTCGTCCAGTGCCTCGCGGATCATTCGCCGCGTCCACATGTATCTGGCCCGGTTTCTGGCGCCGTGGATGTTGATGTATGCACTTAGCACCCTCGCGATGAGCCATCGCGAGTTCGTGTTGTCTTTTTACCCGCTTGGCATCTGCTTATTCGCAGCCTTTGTGGCCTTGATCTGAACCTGACGCACTCATGATCACCTTTGACCGCATCAACCGCCGAACGCACCTGTATCTCGGATTGATTCTCATCCCTTGGGTCATGATGTATGGGATAAGTTCCTTCGTCATCAGCCATCATGCCTGGTTCCCTGAATAAGCTCTGGGCATTCATGGTAGACCTCTCCTGCGTGGGCATCCTGCTCTGGATCGCTTCGGGCCTCATCATGTGGTGGCGCCTGTCGCGAACGCGAGTCTGGGGAGCTATCGCCTTGGGCGGAGGCCTCTTGGCTTTCCTGTTGCTCGGTTGGACCCTGTGATGTTTCTCGCCTGCGCCACGGAAAGGCCAGGGAAAATCCCTGGCCGCGAATGTCCGGGTATTAGCGATTAAGCACATAGAAAGGCTTATTGTCCGACGGCACCGCAAAAATCGCTGCCACCATGCTGATCATCGATAACCACGCTCATGCCTAAATCATGACGTCCAGCCATACTACCCATGGGCGATTCCACCATTCACAACAGCGCACTGAACTGGACACTCCGTCTGGCGCGCGAGGATGATACCGCGGCCTTGGAGAGACTCATCCCGCTTTCCGTGCGCGCCTTGCAGGCTCCGTACTATTCCTCGGCGCAGATCGAGGCAGCCCTGGGCCCGGTTTTCGGCGTGGACCGTCAACTCATCCGGGACGGCACGTACTTTGTTGCGGAGCAGGACCGGGAGATTGTTGGTTGTGGCGGTTGGAGCAGGCGCAAGGCGCTGTTTGGAGGTGATCGTGGCAGAGCAGGGGAGGACGTTGCGCTTGACCCCCTGCGTGACCCTGCCCGCATTCGTGCGTTTTTCGTCGACCCGGCATTGGCGCGTCGCGGAATTGGACGCAGCATTCTTGCGGCGTGCGAGCGAGCGATCCTGGCGGCGCATTTCCCCACGGCTGACCTTGTGGCGACGCTGGCCGGCGAGCCGCTTTATGCAGCATTCGGCTACACCGTCGTGGAGCGATACGGGATTGCGCTGGACGAAGGATTGAGTTTGCCAGTAGTGCGCATGAGCAAGTCTTTCAAGAGATCGATTTGAGTTGTTTATCTGCGGCCTGAGAGAGGCCTGGCATAGCGGGTTTAGAAATCCAGGAGGGCAAGCCGCAATTTAATCGGGCCGCAAAAAATGAGTTCACATCTGTTATTTACAATTGACGATTTGACGAGGCATGCTTCCCAATCCTCCGGAACAACGACTGATTCCGCAGGTGAATAAACCAGCATAAGAAAGGCAAAAAGATCATGGGCGATAGATCCCCGAAGTCAGTGCAAAAGCAGGCAACGCAGAAACAGGCCAAGGCCAGCAACACAAACCAGAAAAAGCAGCAGGCCATAACCGCGAAACAAACGACCAACAAAAAATAATTGAAAGGCGGCCAGGCGGCCGGTATTTGTTTAGCGTGCTGCCGGCATCCTGCCGGCGGAAAGCAAAGCGATCACACAAGAACGCAACAACCACTGGCCGAACCGCCTCACGGCCATGCCGCTGCCAGCGGGACGCTGGCAGCACGCTAAACACAGACGGCCGCCGCCTTACCCTTTCCGCTCCGAAGACCCGGTCGCGGTAGCGTCGGCGGCTCGTTTACGCCGTCTTGTCATCGACAGCCCTCATTTGGCGCGTTTTTCACTCTGCAACTGCCAGTCGCCCGCTCGGCTGACAGGCGGCGCCACCGCCAGGAGAATGATCGGGAAAGGACGAAACAGGCGTTGAAGGATCCTCATAGGTTAATCTGCTGGGATGCTGTCATGACTTCTTGTAGGCGTTGCCGGGCTGCTCAACAAGACTCCGTTTCGCAGCGAACCGCGCTCGTCAGTCCGCGGGCCAAGCGCATAGACTTGCGTCGATGAAGTTGCAACAAGGCCAAGTCTGGAAACAGGGCAAACAATACCTTCGCATCGTATATCTGGGGCGGCTGGAGGTGGAATACAAGGCCGTCCAGGACCTCGCTACCCGGGAGGGAATTCGTCACCACGTCAGTAAGAAGGAATTTTGCCGCCTGCTAAAACATGCGAACCTGGTGACGCCCGCCGAAATTCAGACGGCACGCTGCCACCTGAATCCGGCAGATGATTCGAACAAGAGGCAACAGGGTGACGGAGAACCAAGCAGATAGATTCGGAAGCCAAATCCGGAATGTTCACCTCGGTGGTGACTCCGAAAATCCAATGGGGATATCCAGGAGTTTCATGGTGGAGTGGCTTCAATTGTCGGCGGTGTGATACAGAGAATGCAAGATGGACTTCCTACAAAAGGCAACCAAAGTAACGAAGAAGAATCGAAGAATTTTGTCGTGCGCCCGTCACCCCCCGTCACCCGCAGAACCCGCAAAACCGGATTGATTCCGATCTTGATCCAGAGTAGCATTTGCTGCGATTAACTCGTAACAACCACGATGAACACCCGCATTCTCTTACGACGATGGCCGGGATTTTCCCCTGCGCCGCTCACTTCTTCGCCCTCTCGAGGATTCGTTCTTGGCCTCGTCTGCATGGCTTGGATGACCAACACCGTTCTCGGCCAGTTTATGCTGAGTCCGATCGCGGTGAAGGAAACCGGGCTCGGCACCTTTTCTTCAGACTTGGGGGCGCTGACAAACCTCATAAACCAATCGGGACTCAACGTGCCGTTCGTAAGTGGTTCAACCGATTTTGACAGTTATTTTGCTCCGCCAAATTCCAACTTCTCGAAAAACAGGGATGGCACCAAGTGGCAGAGCGAGGTTTCGTTCACCTTGCCTTTTGTGGGCAAGCTGGATTTCGATCTGGGAGATAATTATCTGGTGAGCAAAGTCGCGATCTGGAACGTTTCAGTGAAGAGCCTCACGGTGATGGTTTCCGCGGATCCAGGCGGGCCCTGGCTCGATGCCGGAAAGTTCTCGTTGAGTGATCAGCAACCCTCGTTGACCCTTCGAGCCGCGGTGCTTGATCTCGGTACGGAACACCCCGGGCGCTATGTCCGGCTATCCATCGAGTCGGAATTTCCAACGAATTTTCAGAATTTAGTTTTCGGTTACGTCACGATCGGGGAAGTCGTTGTGCGAGCGGCACCGCCCGGTGGACCCACCGTGTCGATTGACCGGGAGTCAAACGGCGACATCGCTATCAAGTTTACCG
>JBDTOW010000025.1:0-12782 GCA_039933075.1 Verrucomicrobiota bacterium
CCGTTCGTCGCGGCGGGGCCGGCGGTCATATTCGTAAGGTTTAGACGAGTAGCGGCGCTCAATCTTATTGGCGCTCGGCGTCTGCGGGGCTGCCAGACCGCTTGCCGCCCCCAGGCAATTCTCCAGCAGGCCTAGCCAGGGACCGATTCGCTCCCGACACTTCGGGTCAACCAAACTGGCGACTGCCTGCGTGCCGAATTTGATCATGTCGCCCAATTCCATCAGCGCAAACCGGCACAAACGAACAGACGGAAAATCGGTCAGCGGATTTGTCTCCGCGATATGCTTTTCCAACGCGGCGCGGAGAGCGGGCAGTGCTTTTTCGTACAAACCGGCGACGAGTTCTTCGGTGGCGGGAGCGCCCAGAATTTCATCAAAGAAAATCTCGAGGTTCGAGTCGGGGACCACTTCCAGGCCCAAAGGCGGCTCGCGCATTTCGCCGACGCGCTTTCGCAACGCGGAGACATGCTCGGCACAAAGGTGGGCATGGAGACTGAAACCGGATTTCAATTCGTAAATCGGTTCGGCCGTAATCCGTGCCGTGAAAATCTGGTGGAGGCGCTTGAAAGCATAATGATAGCGCTTGAGACGCGACACACACTGCTCCACAGAAAGCCCTGGATTCATGGCTTCCGTCATTGAACAAATCCCGGCCAGCACGGGAAGATTTCGATAAGAGGTGTAGGTGTTCATAACCTGACTGAATTGAGAGTAAGCTACACAGCCACGAACCGGCGCGCCATTTTTTTTGCGTTTCGCGTCGCGGTAGCCCGTGATTGTCATGCGCGGAGGGCGTGCCTCGCTGAGCGAAGCGTCATTGGATCGGACAGCACCGTGGACGTCATTTTGGACTGCTGTAGCCTCTCGTCGTGCCGCCGCAGTCCAAGGAGTCCACAGAGTAGCTTGAGGATGCATCTTCGCAACTTGTCGTTGCACGACGCTTGTTTTTTTTGAGCGGGGCCGGTTTAGTTAGGAGGGAATGAAAGATTTGTCGAGCCTTATCACGCTGTTGACAGATTCTGTATGAAATGAAACGAAAGGACTGCTATGATTGCCACGCAAATTCGGCAGAAGGATGCGATCTTTTACTTTGTCGCATATCCCTCAGAAGAGCTATTGACCAAGGTGCGATTCATCAGCCGGTTTTACGACGAAGAAGGTGAGCAGATTAAGCCGGAGGAAGTCAAGGAGGAGGATGATGTCGCGCAGTTTATTGCCCGCATCGAGCGGAGCGAAAAAGCCTTTCAACGTCAACTGTCACGGCCGAAGGTGCGCGCGATTCGGAATTTCTACGAAACGGCCATGACGCAGCCGCCCATCCCGGGAACGGTCCTGTTGTTCACCGCGCAAACGCTACGGTTTGCGCCAACCAGTGAGGGTAGTAATGTGGGCAGCCTCCAGGTTCCGGAAGAGAAATTTCTGATTATCGATGGCCAACATCGCCTGGCCGCCCTGAATTTTTATGAACGCACGCATCCCGACGAGGCCAAGAACATCCACGTGCCGTGCGTGATCTTTGACGGCCGGAGCGAGGATTTCGCCACGGAGATGTTCGTGATCATCAACTCGACCCCCACTCGCATCAACAAAAGCCACCTGGTGGACCTGTATGAACGGGTGTCGTGGGCGGAGCCGGACCGCCGGTTTGCCGCACGGATCGCCGAAATGCTATACAGCGCAGCCGACAGTCCGTTGCGCTACCGAATTAATCGTCTGGGTGGCCGGAGCAAGCAGGAGAAATGGATCTTGCAGGCCGAGCTGTTCAACGAAATCCATCGCTGGGTGAAACAGTCCTGGCACAAAATCGAGGCCGAAGGCGCGGACAAACGAGGAGCTGAAAGTTACTATGGCATGTTGCGGGATTTTCTCAAAGCGTCCGCGCAGGTCTGGGGAGAAGCGTGGGGCAGCGCCAATTACATGGTCACTAAACCGGTCACACTCAAAGCGTTGATCCGCGTCTGCGCTGATCTCACGGCGCAGGACACTGGGTCGGACGAGAATCGCATCGAGCGCTGGCGCGAGCGATTGGCGCCTTGGACGGAGCAAGCTCGCGCCTTTCGAAGCGAAGGATTTTACGAACGGTTCCCGGCCAAAGGCCAAATCGAACGCGTCGCCCGCATCCATCGCGACCTCGCGCGCTTTGCCGGGGTCCAGGCGAAGGCCGGACGGAAATCAGCCGAAGAATAAACGCTTCTCTACCCAACGTTCAAAGTAACGCCGCGTGAGGGCACGCGGCCGACAATGCCCTGTAGGCCGGGTCCCCTGACCCACCGACGTTGACTTAGGTCGCTGTGTATAACCTCCCGGCAGGCGCACACGAATTTGCAACTCGGCCGTGCGAGTTTTTTTTCGTTGCGGGCTTGACGCGTTTGCTGAATCTCATCAAGACTTGTCGGCAAATCCTGAACTAACGGCAACGACTCAGCGTTTCATTTTTAAACTGAATTATGAAAAAGCCAGCTCAAGCAAAACATCTCCAACATCTCATTCTCGCTGCATCGACGGCTTTCGGTCTGGTCACCGGCCAGACGGCGTTCCTCCAAAACCCGAGCTTCGAATCCAATTACAACGACACGTTTCCTCACTACTCGGCGGTTGACAGTTGGAACGGCGGCAGTGGCATCGACGAGGATGCCGGCCCGTTTCACAACACCGGAACGGCGATTCCCGATCAACTTCGTGTCGCCTTCATTCAAGGTTCCGACAAGACAATGTCGCAGGATATTTCCGGGCTGACCCCGGGAAAGAAGTACTGGATTCAATTCTACTACGATGCGCGAAATTGCTGTGGCGGGTCGATTAACCTCGCCACGAAGTTCAACGACACGCAGCTCGACAACATCGTCAACATCAAACCCGCTGCCAGCCCGCTCGAATATTATTTCCGCAGCGTCGAGTTTACACCGGACACGGATTCCGGAACGCTCGCTTTCGCCACAACCGGCGACGGCGGTGACGCAACGGTCGTGATCGACGCCGTGACAATTGTTCAGCGCGACGACGGCAACGTGATCCTTTCCAATCCGAGTTTTGAAATGAGTGGTGACGTCGCCGATCCGGGCACAGTCACGGCGTTGGGTGGCTGGATCGTCAACGGCACCATCGGCGTCAGTGGCGCGGACAACGGCGCAGTTCCGGATCAGGAACACGTGGCGTTCCTGTCGGATGCCAGCTCCATCGCCCAGAAAGCGTTGAACCTCGTTGCCGGCAAGCCGTATCAGCTCACGGTGGCTTACAACGCGAAGACGGCGTCCAACCCGCACATTCAGATCAAAGTCGGTGGCGCGGTCGTTTTCGAAGAAGACGTGAGTCCAGTGGGCGGTACCAGCGCCTTCAAAACGAAGACGGTGACTTTCACAGCGACAGACATCACGGCGGATATTGCGATTGAGCAGACAAAAGCAGGCGCGGTGCTGTTCGTGGACGACGTGAAGCTTACGGGCGAAACAGCCAAGCCGCTGCCCCCGTTGACGGTCACGCCCGCATCGGCGGAGATGAGCGTCGGCGAGCAAGTGACCGTGACCATCACCGTTCCGACTGAATTTCTCGCGACGAAAGCCGCTGACATTGTCCTCCAGACGAGCGCGACGGGTGTGGCTCTATTTGTGGATGCGTCCGGTGCTCTGGTGTCGCAGACCGTGGTTCATTTCGACAAAGGCGGCACGAACGCGGAACCTTTCCAACTTCGGGCAACGGGTCGTGGCAGCGCGGTGGTTCAAATTGTCGACTCCGCCGGGCTGAAGGTTGCCAACCAATTCAGCGCCACGGTTGTCAGCGCGCTGCTCAAGAATCCCAGCTTCGAGAGCACGCCTGTGCCAGCGGGGGTCGGTTATGGCGCCATCGCCGGTTGGACAGGCGGCTCCGGCATTAACTCGCCGCCGGGTCCCTTCAGTGATAACGGTGTCGTGCCGGATCGCAAACAAGTGGGCTTCGTTCAAGGCTTGGCATCCCTGTCACAGACGGTACGTGGATTGATTCCCGGGAAAAATTACTGGCTGCAGTTCTATTATAACGCGCGCAACGCCGCTGTCGACGCGAGCATCGATCTTACGGTCAATCTCGCGGGCAAGGCGGTGGCGAATATCCCCGGTATCCTCGCCGTGGGCGCGGACGTTCCCTACAACTTCAAACACATCGAATTCGTCGCAAGCGCGGACACGGCGTTGCTTGAGTTCGCGACCGTGGCGCATGGCGACGCGACGCTGCTTCTGGACGGCGTCAACCTCGTTCAGCGTGATGCCGGTCAAATCGTGTTGCAGAATCCAAGTTTCGAGGCGAGCGGCAGCGTGTATCCGTTTCCCGGCTACGTGCAGCCGGCCTTGCAGGCAGGTTGGGACATCACGGGTGGTCACGGCATGAACATTGATGGGGCCGGCCCTTTCACCGACAATGGCCGCGCGGGCGATCAGGATCTCGTTCTGTTCATCCAAGGCGGCGGGACGGCCAGCCAAAACCTCACCGGCCTTGCGGATACCAAGAAGTACATCGTCGGCTTCCTCGTGAATGAGCGCAACGGCGGCGGCGAGGAAACTTCTTACACGGTGTCCTTTGCCGATACCGATTTGACAACCGAAGTCGTCACACCTGTAGGAGGCGCGAATCCTTACCTCGTCCGGCAGGCCACGTTCACGGCAGCCGGCACGGAAGGAGTTCTCAAATTCACCCACATTGTCTCCGGCGGCGATCACACCCTTCTTCTGGACAACATCGTCGTGATTCCCGAAACCGGTTCCTCGCCGTTTATATTGGCGCAGCCACGGCCGAAGTCCGTCGAAGTGGCAGGAAGCGCCAGCTTTTCCGTGAGCGCGGTCGGCGGTGGCACTCTCAGTTACCAATGGAAAAAAGACGGCGCGGCCCTTGCGGGACAAACTACCGACACACTGACCTTGGACAACGTGACGACGGCCATGGGCGGGGATTACTCCGCGGACGTGAAAAATGCCAATGGCACTGCTACGAGCGTCGCGGCACATCTTACAGTTCTTGAGACCATCGCTGGCATCTTCGACACCGGTGTGGATGGCAATGGAGTTGTGCTGGCTGACGCCGCGGTGGATTCTCATTACGTCCTCGTTCAAAACGCCGACGATGCCAGCTCGAATAAGGCTTATGTGGAAGACGGCAGCAAATGGCCCATTGTCAGCGGGCCGTGGTTCGCCAACAGCGATCTCTCCAAATGGATCGGCCCGAAAGCGGATCCCGGCACGGAAACTCCGCTCGGGGGGCCCGCAGGCGGCGACTATGTGTATCGTCTCAAACTGGATCTCACTGGTTATGACACGACCTCAGTCGTGTTGTCGGGCGGTTGGGCGTCGGACAATTCCGCGGAACTTTTCGTCAACGGAATTGGGACCGGCGTGAAACAGGCGGGCTTCGCCGCTCTCGCCACTTTCAACATCAGCGGAGTCTTCAAACCAGGGGTGAATGACATCGACTTCAAGGTCTCCAACGGCGATGCCGCGGGCGGACCTACCGGACTGCGCGTCGAAGGCTTGCGGGCCATCGGCGCGAAAGGCAGCACGCAGCCGCCCGCGTCCGGCCCCACGTTGACTATCGCTCGCAGCGGCGCGAATCTTACTATCTCGTGGCCTGCCTCCGCGACCGGCTTCGTGCTGGAAAGCGCAAATTCCGTAACTGGATCCTGGACCACAGTGAATCAAACGCCGACCAACGACGGCAACGTTCAATCAGTGACGATCACCCCGACCGGACAGACGGCATTCTACCGTCTCCGCAACTAGGCAAAGGCTGATCTCGTCGGCACCACCGATCCTGCGGATGGCCCATAAGGAAATGCTCGATCGCGTGCGTTCGACGATGGAAGCATTGCCTGGATGAATGTAATCGCATCACCGTTCGTGAGGTGACGGTGCGGGATTTCGCATGACGTGGTCGTGGAAACCTGTCACGTCCACCACGGTGCCAGACTTGCCCTTGACTGCGGTTCCGGGTCGCAACGTTCGATCGTGCGGGACAACCGAATGCGGCATAGCGCCGAGGGCCTCTACTTCTGCTGGGGCGCGCAACACGGACTATACGAGAGGAACGTGATCGAAGACTGCACCTATGGGATGACCTGCGGTCACAGTGATTCGGACAACTTCATTCGCTGATCAGGAACGAACTTCGGGAAACCCGGAAGCCACTCTCCCGTATCGGCATCCTGATCGCGGCCGAGACCCGCGACATTCAGTGCGTGGACAACCTGGCTGAAGGTTTTGCCATTCCGATATCGGATCTACGCAAAGGTTGAATCGATGTTCCGCGGATTTACTTCCGGAGTTCGATTAATCTGACTTCCTTGTGCGCCGCGCCTCTTTTTCTTTCAAAGCCTCCAAAGCTTCACGAACAGGAGTAATGAATTTGGGTTCCACGTTTGCTAACTCCAGCGACTGCATCGCCTTTCGTAGCACGGGCAAAGATTCCGTGTCTCCTTTGTTCGCTAGCGCTTCGGCAATCTTGCCCAACGGCTCCGCGTAGTTATCCCGATGCTCCTTCTCTGTGACCTTCATGGCTTCGATAAGGGCCGGAATTGCGTCCTTGGCTTCCGCACCGATGCTTCCCAGCGCTTCCGCTGCAACCGTGGGGAGCCGGACATCATCGGACCTGAGGGCGGCGGCCAGAGCCGGTACCGCGGTCGCGGCCGCGGCGCCCATCTTGCCTAGAGCTTCGGCTGCGACGACATTCAAAAAACCTTCAGGGTCTTTGCCGGACTTAACTAAATTGATAAGTTGCGGAACTGCTTCTTTAGCACCCGGCCCAATTTCCCCCAGAGCGTAGGCAATCTGTTTCTGCAGGTCTTTCTGCACAGTCTTCGTCAACGCCTCGACGAGCACAGGCACGGCGGGTTCCGCATCAGGTCCGAAACTCGCGAGCGCGTTCACGACTTTTCCTCGCACTTCCGCATCAGGATGATTGAGAGCTTTGCCCAAGGCAGGAACCGCCAGGTTCTGCTCCAAGTGGATTTGCGCCAAGATTCCGGCTGCATTGAGAACATCGCGTCGATCCGGGCTTGATAACAATGGAACCACGTAGGAAACGGCCACGCGGCCAAACTGGACCAGAGTCTCGCACGCCGCCGCGCGAATTTCGCGGTCGGCGTCCTGGACCCACGACACGACTGCGGGCAAAACTTCAGCTACGTCAATATCCGCCCTCGCGAAGCTGCGAATCAATTTCGCGCGCGTGGCAGCGTCTCCGGATTTGGCCTGTTCCAACAAACCGCTGGTCTCCGAAATTCCCGGTGCGATGTGGCTTTTAGTGCGTTCAATCCCTTCCCTGACCTGCCGTTCGAAACGTGTCGGCTGAGCGAGGAGCGCACGATAGAGCGATAAGGCGGCTGCTGAATCACCGGCCGCCTCCGTCAAATGTGCCAGAAAAAACTCTCGCGTGGTGTTGTTCTCCCTTCGCATTCCCTTCGTCAGCCACAGAAACGTTGCCAGATGATCGGCCGCCGGCAAAATCGTCAGGTACTTCCGGAGGAATTCAACGTCAGGGTTCGCATAGATGTCCGAGAACAATCGGTCTTTGAATTCCAGGGATGGAGTTTCTTTTTGCCGCCTCATATCATCGACCACCAGAATTAACTCCAACCTGCCTTCATTATCGTGATACCTGCGCCAGGCCGCCAGTTGGAGCCGCCGCACAAATTCCTTTTGCTGGCCGGACTGGGAGGCCGATCGAAAACGTGTCTTGCCCTCGTTCGGCTGGCGCGCGGTCGTTACCAACCAGTAGCCCCACATGGCCTGCGCGAATGGATTCCTCAAATCTAAAGCCACCGCCAGCTTGAATTCTTCCTCGACCTGAGCGTCTTCGCTCCGCTTGAGAAAGTTCCCCCAGCCGATATGCGCGTGGATGTCCGCGGCCCGTGCTCCCTTAGTCTTCAGCGCCGCGGTTCGGAGACAGGCAGTCAGATCATCCAGTTTGTCCCCACCCGTTTGTGGCGTGTCGAACAATTGGCGCAGCCACGCCATGGCCACTTCGACCTGTTCTTCCCGTGCTTCTTCCGAACCTGGCGCCAGAGTTATCGCCTGCTCGACCGACTTCCAAGCTCCGGCGTAGTCATAGGCCTTCAGTTGTATCCGCGCGCCGGCTGTCAAGACCTGAGCTTTTTTGGCGTCATTGTCAGAGGTGGCGCGGTGCGTTGTTATCAATTCGTCTACGGGCCTTGGCCATTTGAAGAAGGCGCACGTGAAAAGAAGCGATGCAGTCGCGATCGACAACGCCAGGAAAGACCACATCATTACTTGCGCCGGAAGAAGAAAGTGCTTGGGCGCTGCTGTGGTCAACCGCGCAAAGATCACCATGGCCACCATCAGCACCAAGGTGATGACCGCGCCAAACACGGCCACGGCCGGCGAGAGGTTGAAGGCGCGCACCATCCCCACCACCGCAACGATTCCCACTACCGCCAGCGCGTACTTCATCGCCGGCACCGCGCGTATCGACTCTTTGATGATTTTGAGAAGTGCTGCTATCATCGGGCTTTCAGGCTGCCGCCCAACGCCGAAGCGATGGCGCGAAAGTTGATGGGCAATCTTATCTGGTTTGGCAAGCTTGCACCACCCCTGATTTGGGTTGCTTTTCGATCAATCGGAAAACAAGTTCCGGCAAAACCAGCGCCGCTGGCGCCGCATGAGTTACCAACGAAAGAAACGATATGGATCATCCCATTCCTCCGGTTGATCCAGATACAGGCCGTCCAGCCAACGCTTCTCTGTTTTTGTCAAATCTACCGGACGGTGGAAACTCTCCAGCAAAGGTGTGGAGCCGCTCACTCGCATATTGGCGAGCAAGCGATCCAGCAAAAACGAGACGTGCCGGAAAGTCCGCCTGAGATTGGACCGCTCACCGCTTGCGAACTGCCAGGGCGGCATCTGGAGAAAGACGATGTTCGCGTTCTCCACTTTAGCCAGGACCCCGTCCCCGACGACTGTTGCTCCCTCCGATACGAGTGACAATTCGCGCGGATCGCGATTGTGAACGTCGGCGGGACCGATCCCCGCCAGTAATGAACTCATGCCAAATGGCTCAAAGAATGATGCGATGTGTTCCGCCTTCCTCATCGTCACCTTGAACGGAAGCAGAGCGGTGATGTCGTCCTGGTCCAACCCGATTGCCAGCAGGTTTCCCCCGGCCTTCAGAAAGTTGGCGAGGACAGTCGTGTCTTTCGCAAATGCCTGGCCGCCGCCGGGGCCGAGCACCAAAACTTCATCGTTAGACAAGCTGCCGTCGTAAGCAGGCAAACGCACCCCCATCGAATCGAGATAGGTTCTCCCGGCAGGGTCGCCTGCATAGACCGCCTTCCGGAGGGGAATCGGTTTCCAGTCCGACACGTATCGCAGAATATTCTGCGCGACGGTCTCGGCAGCCGGATCGCTTTCGGTTCGGCCCGTGACGTCGAGTTGGCAGAAGAGCATCATGCCTTGCCCTTCGCGGTATTCCATCAGCGGGCTGTATCGCAGGCTGAAACCGCCATCGAGAATGGGCAGGAAATTGCCGCGGGCGGGTTTCTCGATCAGCACCGACGCTATATTCCCGCGATTGCCGCAGCGCCACACGCGCGTCACCGGAATGCCAGACCACTCGACGGTGGGCCCATAGCGTGATCGTATTTCATACTTCAAGCGCGGCGGAAAGATCGTTGCTGATCCGCGCCAGTCACGGAGGTTTTCGGGCTTGAGGCCGGCCAGAATTGGATGATCTGGCACGCGCGGAAACAGTTGCCTCAATCCGTACTCCTCGACGCGGAAACCAAATCTTTTTTCCAGCACGTCGGACATTTGCTCGAACACGACCACCTTAAGGCCTTCCCGCACACGGCTGATGTCGGGCGCCTGTCCGCCGACGCTCAACGCGGCCTTGCCGATGACGAGAACATCGTACGCCGAAAGATTGGCGTTCTCGTCCACAAGCTGGCTTTTCGCGCCCATCCCGTTCAGCAACGCCGTCGTTTCGCCCTTGGGATCGAACAGGGCGATTCGCACGCCCGTGCCGGTAGGGCCGACCTGCTGGTCGGCCCCGATTTCAGGGCGGCGCGGCAACGCCGCCATACCGGTTTCGGCGCCGGAAACAGGCGACGACAGAACGTCGATGACAAAACGATCCTCCTGCGTCTCGCCGGTGCCAAACTTCGCGCCCAATCGGATTTCGTAGCTTCCCGCGGCGAGAGTCTTCGGCAATTCAAAGCGAAGTGGAATACGCGCTTGATCGCCGGTGGGCACCGTCACCTGCCGCTTCTCTGCGATCGATTGTGGCAGGGCAAACGACCATGCCAGCTCGCAAGTAACGATCTCACGCGAGTTGTTGATCACGATCATCTGTTTCTCGACCGTTTCGCCGGGCAGGAAATTGTGATCCTTGCTGGTGAACGCGTCCGGCTTGCCGGCAATGTAAGCCAGCAGCGGCCGGTTGTTGCGAATGAGCGCCTGCGCCGCCGGGGTGGCAATCCAGTCCGAACGCTCGTACGCCATGTCCATGCGCTCGAACCTTTGATCGAGGTAATCCGGGCTGAACCCGGGCCGTTGAAGATTGTCCCAGTCCACCTTGAATTCCTTCCGGCTCCGATCAACGCCGTCGCGCAGTTTCCAGAAGTGCTCGTACTCCCACGGCGAGATTCCGGACACGCCCCAGGTGCGATATGCCCGCCAGTTGTCGGTGAGGTAAAGGGCGAAGACCGGATAGCGTTCCTCGAAGCGATCCGAGCCGACTTGATTCGGATAATCCCAGCGATGCCACACATTGCCCGCGCGAAACTGTTTGGCCTCCCACCGGAGATTCGCCTTCTCCGCCTCGCTGATTTGATAAGCGCGGTCGCCGAAAAACTGCGCGTTCCATTCAGCCAGACAAAATTCCCACGGAACCTTGGCGCTGCCCCACTCGCGTTGCCCCTTGTACCAACCGCGGTACATCGTCCAGTCCCACGTGAAGGGCGCGCCGTACTCGCAAGTGAACGCCGGCTTGACGCCTTCGGTGGCCCAGTGTTCGAACCAATCATCCAACTCCTGAACCGGCGCAAAGTTCGGATAAAAATTGCTGTCGTGCATCACCCCCAGATTGCCCGAGGCGTGATGGTAAACGATCCGGCGCGGGTCCAGGCGCTTCACGATGGCTTCGGCGCGCATCGCCAGCGTCACGTTCTTCAATGCCCACTGGTCGCGGCCATCATGAATCCCGTCGATCATGTCCGGGTTCATGTCCTCTTCGTAGCCCGTGGCGTTGTGGCTCATCGCGTACATCACGACGGACGGATGGTTTCCAGCCGCGCGCGCGTAAAACGCCGCGTGGCGGGCATAGCCGTTGCTCTCGTCGGCGTCGGTGGCTTTCCAGTCGTAGTGACTGAAATGCGGTTGCGTGAGACCGACGAGCATTCCCACGTCATCCGCGGCGCGCAGAATCTCGGTGAAACTCAAATGCGCTCCGGGTTCGCATCCGTAATTGTGCGTGTAAACGTAATTGATCCCAAATCCTTGCAGGCGTTCGAGGCTCTCGCGTGCGGCTTCGTAGGTTGCATAACCGGCGCCGACCTGCGCGTTGTCGAGCGGAACCGCCGACAGAAAAATGCGCGTGCCGTTGAGGTAGAAATCGCGGCCATCGATCCAGAACTCGCGGAAGCCAAATCGCTGCCTCCACTCTGTATCCAGCGTTTTGCCGCTGGCATCGACGAGCAACAACTCCAGATCGCAGGTGTTTTGCGGTGTGTTGACGTCCCAGAGTTTGTCCGGCATCCATTTCTCCGTGAAAGTAAGCCGGCCTCCATTGAGATCGCTGCCTTGAAACAACAAGCTGGCGAATTCCTTGGCCACGGAACCGTCCTTGGTGACGCGAGTCCGAAAGTTGTAGTGCCCATTCGGTTCAAGACCAGCGACCGCCGCATTGATCGTCAGTTCGCGTTTGCGGACCGAGGTGTCCACGCTGACATCCGTGATCTTCGGCCCGCGCGGTGTGCTGACGAGAAAAACGTCGCCGCACAATCCCCGTCGTTCGACCTTTCCTTTCACTTCACGCGCCGACGCGCTGTCCGTGTAGGAAAGCATGACGCCCTTCAACGGCAACCCGATCACCAGCAGGCTCAGGCGGTGATTTGGTCCGGGGCGGCAGGCCGCCGTAAGATCCACGTCACCGCCGGGGAAATGGATTTCGCCCGCCTTCACGCCATCCACGACGATCGTCGCGAAGGAGTTCAAGTATTCGACGTTGAGAGAAATGTCGCGTCCGGCCCAGTCGCCGGGAACGCTGAATTCGCGCTCGTACCAGGCCGTGTTAATCGCGCCCAATTTTACGTCCTTCCAACCCGGATGCGCGTAAAGCGTTTGAGAATCCTTCTGCATGTAGTCGGTGATCCCAGGCCAGCAACCGGGCACTTTGAAGTAACCCCAATGGCCGGTCGGCACCTGGTCGGACTTCGTGTCGGCGGGCTGCCAACGCCACAGGCCATTGAGGCAAATCCGTTCGCGGTTCGGCGTTATCTCGTGGTAGGCTTTGTTTACATCCCAAACGGCCCTCACGCCCTCCGGCAAATCCACAACGACTTCGTCAGCGCGAAGTTGCGGGGTCAATAGAACAAGGGTGAACAGCAGGCCAGCCAGCACGGTCACTCGCGCCACAGGTCGAACACAATAAAAGACTGATGATGACAGATTCATAATTCTCCTTTGCAGGCGTGGGCGAGGACGGAAGACGTCATCGTAATCCGCGCCTCGATTGGTCGGCCGGCGTGGCCAACCCTTCCACTCGGCGTACGATGTCCATTTGAATCACAGATAAACACGGACTCCTTTCAA
>JBDTOW010000026.1:0-12780 GCA_039933075.1 Verrucomicrobiota bacterium
CGCGGCGTCCACACGAACGAGCGAAGTGAACGGCGCATTGGTCGTTGTCCGCAAGGTGCGCACGCGAAACAGGGAAAGCCCAACCTGGGCAACCGGCTTGTTCGTCGGGGTGGCTGGTTCATCCGGCGCTGCGGAGGCGTAGTAGGCATGGAGCGCCCGCCATTCCTTCTCCGAGACAGTGGGCGCAGGCGGAAAAATGGCAGCCGCCATGAGTCGCTGTCCGTCCAGGCGCGTAGCGAAATTCAATTTGGAGACACCCAGCCAGAGAGCCATGTGCGGCAGAGCCCCGTTCACCCAGGTTTCCTTGTCTAAAAGTTCCGGCTGCGGGAACAAATGGCACGTCTGGCAAAAGCGCAAGGCCGTCTCGTGTCCGAGTTGAACTTCGTCCCTCTCGGCGGCATGGACAACGCCGCACTGCAGCCGACCCAAGCCGATCAGACCGACAACAAAGAACGGGGCCAGTCGCAATCCACACGTGAACGAATTGAAGTGCATGGCAAACAAAAGAAGGGCTGGGATTTCTCCCAGTATGTGTTTAGCGCGTGCAAGGAACCGTGAAAGGTTTGGATTCCCGCCTTCAGGCGGCAGGGTCTGCGAGGTTCTGAGCGCGTGAAGAGATTTCTGGCCACGCGACAGTAGGCAAAGCTCTGACCGGCTGAAGCCGGGACTCCAAACCCAGCACCATCGACCACGCTAAACAGATACTTCACCAGCCCCTCGGTGATCAACCTTGTTCCGGTTACTGCTTAGCCCGGAAGAACTGTCCGAGACCCGTAGCCGGCCCGCTAAAGTTCCCCGAGGCGGACTCGTCTTTCCAAGTCACTGGCGGCACCAGGCTCGTGGTGGACTGCAGTGTTCCGCCACCGGTCCATGTGATCGTGACCGTGCCAGCGGTAACTGTGACGCTGGTAATTCTAATGGTTGGCGGAGCGACCCCGAAGTCGCCGTAATTATGGACTCGCATGTGCGTCGAGTGTCCGACGATGTCCTTCGTTGCATTGTCGTCCAAGGTCGGGCCATAAAACGGGCCGAAGAACACCGTCGCCGGCAAGATATCCGCATCCACAAAAGTGTAATCGCCGACGGCAGTCCAGTTCACACCATCGGTACCGCGGTATCCGGTGAACTTCTGGCCTTCGCGTTTCACACGCAACCAGGCGTTCGGATACGCCGGGGGGGTAAAATCCTCGGTGACATGAGCATTCGGCCCGCCATCCGTAGCGCGGTAGGTGAGCTGGTGGGCGTTGTAGCCGTCCGCTCCGCTCGCTTGAACCGCAGGGTTCACACGGAAGTTGAGGTTGCGTGAAAACAGATATCCGTTGTCCTGCACATCCGCCTGGGTTTTGCCTTCGTCCAGCGCGGCACGGACCATCAAACCGGCACGAGCCCACTGGCTCGTCGGGTCCTGGTATTCCACGCGAACGACTTTGTCGAAGTCACCGGTGACAATTTCATACGCGAAGCTGACTTCGTCGTACCCACCCCAGTGGATACTGCCGCCGCTGACGAGGTCATAGTCCTTGTCTCCGACAGCCACCGCGTCGGTGGGCCAATCGGCGGGTGAGCCTCCGGCAACATCGACGTAGTTGGTTCCACCCACATTGACGCGGGTGAGCCTGGCCTGCACGGTCAGCGTCTTCGACGTGGCCGGCATGGCGGTGCCATCCAAGCCTTTCACTCCCGTGACGATTACGGTCACAGTGTCACCGTCGGCAACACCGGTTGTTGCGATCGCCACGGCACCATAGGGATGAATATATTTCTGGAATCGCACGCCTGAGATTGTGCCTTTCGAGATTTGATAGTGGCTGGCGTCGCCAGCCGTCGTGGCATCCAGGTCTTTATCGAAAAGCAAGCCGATCTCAATCACACCGGCTCCGGTTTTTAAGGCCCCTACGCCTGTGATCGACGGCGGGGACGTGGCGACTACGAAGTCGCCGTAATCATGAACTCGCATGTGCGTCGAGTGTCCGACGATGTCCTTCGTTGCATTGTCGTCCAAGGTCGGGCCATAAAACGGGCCGAAGAACACCGTCGCCGGCAAGATATCCGCATCCACAAAAGTGTAATCGCCGACGGCAGTCCAGTTCACACCATCGGTACCGCGGTATCCGGTGAACTTCTGGCCTTCGCGTTTCACACGCAACCAGGCGTTCGGATACGCCGGGGGGGTAAAATCCTCGGTGACATGAGCATTCGGCCCGCCATCCGTAGCGCGGTAGGTGAGCTGGTGGGCGTTGTAGCCGTCCGCTCCGCTCGCTTGAACCGCAGGGTTCACACGGAAGTTGAGGTTGCGTGAAAACAGATATCCGTTGTCCTGCACATCCGCCTGGGTTTTGCCTTCGTCCAGCGCGGCACGGACCATCAAACCGGCACGAGCCCACTGGCTCGTCGGGTCCTGGTATTCCACGCGAACGACTTTGTCGAAGTCACCGGTGACAATTTCATACGCGAAGCTGACTTCGTCGTACCCACCCCAGTGGATACTGCCGCCGCTGACGAGGTCATAGTCCTTGTCACCCGCAGCCACCGCGTCGGTGGGCCAATCGGCGGGTGAGCCTCCGGCGACATCGACGTAGTTGGTTCCACCCACATTGACGCGAGTGAGCCTGGCCTGCACGGTCAGCGTCTTCGTCGTAGCCGGCATCGCGTTGCCATCCAGGTCTTTCACCCCCGTGACTGTGATGGTCACGGTGTCACCGTCCGCAACACCTGTCGTTGCGATCGCCACGGCGCCAAAGGGGTGAACGTATTGCTGGAATCGCACGCCCGAAATCGTGCCTTTCGAGATTTGATAGTGGCTGGCGTCGCCGGCCGTCGTGGCATCCAGGTCTTTATCGAAGGCCAAGCCGATCTCAATAGCACCGGCTCTGGTTTTTAACGCCCCTGCACCTGTGATGGAAGGCGGGGACGCGCCAGCAGTGTTACCCATCACTCCTGCAAGTAACATGGCGGTAACCAGCAGGCCGAGTCTTGTTATTTTTTCCATGACGGATTTCGCTTAGGGTTAGTTGTTCGTGTCGGAGTTTACAAAGGAGAATGGAGATTGGCTATGGCGGAATTAAAAAAATTGTACGCCTAAGATACGGTGAACTCTTCACCAATGGCACTGCCCGAGTTACGCCCGAGGCCAGAAGCGAACCCAAATCCGTTGCGGTGATTCAATCAACAATTCTTTCAGCAACGCTTCCATGCTGACGGCGGATGGCTCCTCCAATCGACGGCCCAAGACGAGAGCCACCACAAACGCCAATCCGACTGCCGCGAAAAAGATGCTGTAGCGATTCCATTCAAAACCGTTCCAATCGACCCGCAACCCGCTCAAGGCGTCAATCAGCAAGCCCCAGAAAATGGGTGACAGTCCGAGGGTCACGTTTAGAACCACCGAATAAATCGCGAAAAAGTGGCTCCGTCCCATCGGCGGAATAATCGCCATCGCCAGGCGGGTGTTTGCCATGGTCACCAGCGCCGCGGACAGGCCCATCAGAAATTGCAGCGCCAGTATTAAAGGCGGCTGCGGCGCAAATACGCCGGCCGCCAGAAAGGTCCAGCCCGTCAGAATCAATAACCAGGTGCAGAAAGAAAAGGTGAGGACTGGTCTGCTCCCGAGGCGATCCATGCCGGAGCCGAGGAACCAGAGGCTCCCGAGCCCTCCCAGAAAGGCGACCGAAGACACCAATAGAATTTCGCGTTCGGCCATTTGGGTTCCGGCCTTCAAGAAAGCCACGGTGAATGTGTTCATGCCCCCGTACGCCACCGACCACGCCATGACCTCCCATAACAATTTGCGGAAAGGAACAAAGCGCGTCATCTCCCGGTACGGCACGGGGGTTCGCGAATGCTGTGCTTCGTCTGGCGTCTGCGCGTCGGGAATCCGTTTCAGAAAGCTGAGACTGATCGCTCCCATAATAGCGCTGAAAAAAAAGGTCAGACTGAATTGCCATGAGGCAGGCTGTTTGCCCAGACAGAGAGCCGCAAAGGCGAGCGTTACGAAGCTCGAAAAGTTTACCCAACCCGCCTCGCGGGCAAGATATCTCCCCCGAATTTCCGCCGGCACAAGCGCGGTAATCCACGGCAGCCACGCGCAACTCGAGATGCCGCGGGAAAGATTGAAGCCAAAAAGCAACATGAGAATCAGCGCCAGCCTCGTCGTTGAGTTGAGAAAGCTGACGCTGAGCGGCACCAACGCGATGATGAAGATGACCATCACGCGGATCCCCCAGCCGGCGTAAACAAATTTTTTATACCCGACCCGGTCGATGTAGTTGGCCGCCGGGATTTGAAAAATCACCAGCAATGGCATCATTCCCGAAATGATTCCCAGAACCGTGGCGGTCGCGTCCAGATTCTTTGCGTAAAGCACCATCGGGCTGCCCAGAACGATCTGAAAGGAAAGCGCGTTGAGTGCGGCAAACGAAAAGGCATTATTCAAACCAGGCGGAAATGAGATTTTTTCAAGTTGAGTTTTCAAAGTCCTGGCCAACTGTCGCCGCCATTTGAGGGGATGACTGCCCGATTAACAAGATTGCTTTTGACCGGTGCTGCAAATCTCATTTGTGCCTTCCGACCGCCTGAAGGCGGAACTCCAAACCCTGGAAAATCCCGGCTTTAGGCTAATGCCCTTCGGAAATCCGCAAAAAGATGTCCCGAAGGGACAAGTGGAAATAGCCCTGCGTTTCAACGCCGGAATGCATGCCACGCCAGAAAAGGTCCCGAAGGGACGACTAAACGTGCGTCCATATGCGCCATCTTTCAGCCGTCCCTTCGGGACTCGAATTCGACCGACCGCATCCTCAGCGTCGAAACGCTGTATGTGTTTAGCGTAGCGCGCTAAACAAGTACGAAATGCTGGGCTATTGTCGAATGTCCCTCCGGGACAAATTTCCGCCCGAATTTCCGAAAGGCTTTAGCCGGCTCTTGGCGCCACTTGAGGCTAAAACGAGAATTGCCGTGATTGGTGACACACAAAAATTTCGTGTGCTCAGCGACAATTACGCTTAATCTCGTCCAATGACTTCGCGGGTTAACTCAGAAAAACTGTTCGAGGAAGCGCTGCACTATATTCCGGGTGGCGTGAACTCTCCCGTGCGGGCGTTTCGCGCGGTGGGCGGCAAGCCCTTTTTCGTAAACCGCGCCAAAGGAGCGCGTATTTACGATGTTGATGGCAATGAATACCTCGACTACGTGTGCACGTGGGGCCCCGCCATTCACGGGCATGCCCATCCGAAAATCATCAAGGCCGTGCAACAGGCGGCGGAAGGCGGCACGAGTTTCGGTATTCCGAACCCGCTTGAAGTCACGATGGCAAAACTGATCTGCTCAGCCGTCCCGAGCGTTGCCAAGGTTCGGATGTGCAACTCCGGAACGGAGGCGACAATGTCGGCAATTCGCCTGGCTCGCGGATTCACCGGCCGCGATAACATTATCAAGTTCGAAGGCTGTTACCATGGGCATGTCGACTCGCTGCTGGTCAAGGCCGGTTCCGGCGCATTGACTTTTGGGCATCCGGACAGCGCGGGTGTGCCGGCTGCCTTCACTCAGCACACGATTGTTCTTCCCTTTAACGACGTCGATGCGGTGAATGCGGCGTTCGCCGCGCATCCGTCACAGATCGCCGGCATCATTTTGGAGCCTGTTCCCGCCAACGCGGGTCTGTATCTGCCGCAACCGGGTTACCTGGATTTTTTGCGCAAAATAACCGCGGCCAATGGCGCCTTGTTGATCTTCGATGAAGTGATGACGGGCTTTCGCCTCGCGCGGGGAGGTGCGCAGGAGAGGTTCAACATTACGCCGGACTTGAGTTGTTTTGGAAAGATCATCGGCGGCGGGTTGCCGGTCGGAGCGTTCGGCGGCCACGGGGATATCATGGAGTACCTGGCGCCACTGGGGCCGGTTTATCAAGCGGGCACACTGAGTGGAAACCCGCTGGCCATGGCAGCGGGCATCGCGGCGCTCGAAGAACTGGGCGTCACCTTAGCCGCCGATCCAACGATGAGGAGTGTGCCTTCGATTCCGACCTCTCCCGCCGGCGGCTACACCGATCCGTACGCACGGCTCGAAGAACTGGGCGCGGAACTCGAAGCTGGAATGAGCGCCTCCGCGAGATCCGCCGGGGTGCCCGCGCAATTTAAACGAATCGGTTCGATGTTCTGCACCTACTTTACGGAACATCCGGTCGATAATCTAGCCGATGCGATGCGCAGCGATCGTGCTCGGTTCGCCAGGTTTTTTCATGGCATGCTGGCCGAAGGGATTTACCTCGCGCCGTCCCAATTCGAAGCCGGTTTTATTTCGACGGCTCATACTCCGGAAGACATCAACCGCACGGTTGCAGCAGCGGCGAAGGTGATGGGCGCCTTGTGACCCATTGACCCTCAGGAGTCCTCCTCACTTCCATGCGCATCCTCGCTCTCGACCACGGTACGAAAAGAATCGGCGTCGCGATCAGCGACGAGCTGAAAATGATTGCTCAACCGCTCGAGTTTATCCTCGCCGAACCGTTCGCGGATTTTCTCACGCGACTGAAAGAAATCATTCGATCGAAAGAAGTCGAAATGCTCCTCGTTGGGATCCCGCGAAACATGAACGGCAGTTACGGCCCGGCCGCCTTGAAAGTTCAAGAATTTGTCGCCGTGCTCAACGAGACGATCGGCGTGCCGATTAAGACCTGGGATGAACGGCTGACCTCGATGCAGGCGAATCGGTACCTGATTGAAGCGGATGTGCGGCGTTCCAAACGCAGGGAGAAAGTCGACCAGACGGCTGCGGCGATCTTGTTGCAGAGTTATCTCGATGCGCAGTCGGCGCGCTAATCTCCGAGATCTTCAAAAAACATTTGCAGTGGATTTTTTGGTGACGGTGGCTAAACTGAATTGTCTAACTTCGAGTATGCCTGAGAAGAGTTTGAATGAGATGCCGCGGCTTGTCCGGGAGCAGCACGAAAAGGGGGTGCTGGCCTTCCAACGCCAGAATCTTGATTATGCCATCTCCATCCTTACCCAGGTGCTGCTCAAGGAGCCCTCGTTTTACGAAGCCCGTGAGGCGTTGCGAGCGGCGCAGTTTAAGAAGGCCGGATCGGCAAGCGGTTTCTTCAAGAGAATGCTGGGTTCCGCCAATCCGTTGCTGGCCAAAGGCCAAATGGCGCTCCGTTCCAACCCGATCGAGGCGATCAACATCGCCGAGCAGATTCTGACGGGCGACCCTTATAATTATTCCGCCCACAAGCTCCTGGCGGATGCCGCACTCGCGGCGGACCTGCCGCAAACCGCAGCACTCTCGCTGGAAATTATTTACAAGAATTCCCCCAAGGACAAGGAGACGGCGCTCAAACTGGGAACGGCCCTGGCCAGGGCCGGCCAAGTCAGCAAGGCGGAAAAAATCATCGGCGACCTCCTGCGCGCCAATCCCACTGACACCGAGATCGGCCAGGCTCTAAAAAATCTCTCCGCGAAACGCACGCTCAAAGAAGGCGGTTATGACTCGCTGTCGAGCGGCCAGGGATCGTACCGTGACATTTTGAAAGACAAGGACGAATCCGTTTCCCTTGAGCAGGAAAATCGGCAAGTCAAACTGGACGATGTGGCCGAACGCCTGATTCGGGAGTACGAAGTGCGGCTGATCAAGGAACCGGACAATTTGAAGCTGCTGCGCTCCATTGCCGAATTGTACACTCAAAAAAAGGATTTCGACAAGGCACTCGAGTTTTACAACCGAAGCGCGTCCGCGGCAGTCGGGACCGATCCTTCGTTGGAACGGCTGATCGCCGACACAACGACAAGGAAATTCGATTACGCCCTTGAGCAGTTGGATCGGAACTCACCGGACTACCCGGAAAAGTCGGCAAAAATCAACGCTGACCGCCTGGCGTACCAGTTGGCCGAGTGCCAGCGCCGCGCGGAAAAATATCCGAGCGATTTGCAGGTTCGCTTCGAACTCGGCGAACTCTATTTCCGCGCCGGAAAAGTCACCGAAGCGATGCAGGAATTTCAAAAAGCGCAGTCGAATCCGCACCGCCGCATCCAGGCTCTGAGCTACCTCGGCCAATGCTTCGCCCGCCGGGGCATGAACGACCTGGCGGCGCGCACGCTCCAAAATGCCATCAAAGAAAAACTGGTTTTCGACGATGAAAAGAAGGAACTGATCTACGCGTTAGGTTGCGTGTTTGAAAAGATGGGCAAAGTGGAAGAAGCCATCGAACAATTCAAGCTGATCTACGAGAGTGACATCGGTTACAAAGATGTGGCCGCCAAGGTCGACGCTTACTACACCAGCAAATCGTAGCCGGTAAAACCCTTCACTGCCCAAACGTTGCCGCCAATCTAACTCCGCCCGGGTCAATTAGACCGTCATGATTTCTTTTTCCTTATGCGCCAAATGGCTGTCGATCTTGGCGATGGACTGATCGGTTAATTTCTGCGTCTCTTTTTCCGCGCTGAGCAATTGATCTTCGGTGATGGCACCGCTCTTGGACTCCTTCTTCAGGTGTTCAATGGCATCCCGGCGAACGTGCCGTATCGCCACGCGCCCGTCTTCGGCCATTTTTCTGACAATCTTGGAAAACTCCAGCCGCCGTTCCTGGCTCAACTCCGGCAGAAAGATGCGAATGGTTTTCTTATCAATCGCGGGGTTGAGGCCAAGATTGCTTTTCTGAATCGCCTTCTCGATCGGATGCAGCGTGGTCACGTCCCACGGCTGGATCAAAAGCATTCGCGGCTCAGGCGTCGTGATTCCCGCGAGCTCGCGAATTCGCATCTGGGACCCGTAAGCATCCACCATGATGTTTTCGACGAGCGAGGCAGAAGCCTTGCCGGTGCGGACGCCGGCGAACTCATGCAGAACGACCTCCTCGGTTTTCGTCATCTTCTCTTCCGCTTCCAATAGAATGTCATCGACTGTCATAATTCGGTAACCCTACCAAAACGCGGCGAGTATGTATAGCTTCAACCAGCCGCATCGCTGACCAATCTCAAGGCCAGTGCTAAAGTCGCCTTAAGATCCACTGACGGCTGTAGGAGACGACGTGAGTCTCTGACCTGCTGATTAGTGCGTCAAGTATGAGATTCCTCACATCGACTCCTACAGCCCAAGTGACTTTGTCAATCGCCTGTGACCAATCCAGCCCTCAGTTTCTACCATTTAACTTGCTCCAGATAGCGAACACTCTGCGGAATCTGGTCGACCGCTTCGACGGCTTCGTCTTCGATGAAATAATGCCTGAGGCCGGCGCGCTGAGCTTCGCGCAGCACTGCCGGCCAGTCAACCTGCCCAGCGCCGACGGCGACGCTGTCCGAGTCCGGAGCGCTGCCGGTCAGGATACCGGTCGGCGCTCCTTTTCTGAGGTCTTTGATGTGCATCAACTCGAAACGGGGTCCGTACCGTTGAAGCAGCTTCACGGGGTCCGCGCCGCCGTGCGCCGCCCAGAAAACATCGAGTTCAAACGTGACAAATTCGGGCTTTGTCTCGGCCATCATTAAATCGAAAAGAGTTCCCGCTTTCCACGGCTGAAATTCAAACCCGTGCGGGTGATAGGCGAAGCGAAGACCGGCGGCTCTGAGCTTTTCGCCGGCTCGATTGAAAACGGCGCTTGCGTCGCGGCAATTCTGCTCGTTGAACTTGCCTTTCTCATGGGGAATCCAGGCGCACATGACATAACCAGCGCCCAAGGTCTTTGCCATGTTGATCAAGTTGTCTAGATCGCCTCGCAGGACTTCATACGAAGTTCCAATGCTCGCGCATTTCAGATCTGCGTTGTCCAAGAGTTCGCGGGACTTTTGCGGCGACGTTCCGGCGAATGTTCCACCTTCAATTTCTTCGAAACCCATCTTCCGGGCTAAAGCCAAAGTGGTGGGAATATTTTTCTTCATTTCAAACCGGAGACTGTAGAGCTGAAGCCCGAGCGGACCTTGGAAGGACCCACGAAGCGCGATGCCATTAACGTAGGGCAGGCGTCCCGCCTGCCCCGCTGGCTCCTTCGCGGCGAGTTGCCCAGGGGCAGGCAAGACGCCCGCCCTACGATTGCGCGGCCCTGTCCCGTTGTTGAGCCAGACATCGACACGCGGCGCGTCCCAGTTGTACGGCTTGTTCAAAATGTCGAGATCACCGTCGCCATCGAGATCGGCCAGGCGTCCCTCGTGGAAACCGTTTCCCGTCACAAGCTCGGTCTGGCGGAAAGTGCCTCGGCCGTCACCGTAGAAAATCCACGCCTTCGCCTTCGGATTGTCCGGATCGGAGCGCTGCTCAGTCCATTTCGCCATCTCAGTGGCGAAGATATCCAGATGGCCATCGCCGTCGATGTCGCCCACCTCGAGTGTGTGACCATGAATCATGTCGCGGCCCGCGAGATCGTGGCCAAACCAGTCCGCGGAATTCGTCGGATTACCTGTGCATTCATACCACTTGAGCGGGCCAACCCCATCGCCCGGCGCGATGACGATTTGCGGGTATTTGCCCGGCTTGAATTGTCCGGCTTTGATGCGACCGCCGATCGTGCCAACTTTGATGGGCGTAAATTCGTTTCCCCGGCGATACTTGAACCAATAATTGCCGGCCAGCAAATCGGCCTTTCCATCAGCGTCGATGTCCGCAGCGGACATACCTTCGGCATAAAGGAACTTGCCCTGATCACCACGCTCGCCCGCTTCGCCGGAAAAAATCGCGACGACCGGCCACGGCTCGGTGTTGCGCGGGTCGGTCGGAATATCGGCGAGAAAAATCGTTTTG
Organism: Verrucomicrobiota bacterium; assembly: GCA_039933075.1. Classification (GTDB taxonomy): domain Bacteria; phylum Verrucomicrobiota; class Verrucomicrobiia; order Limisphaerales; family JACPZS01; genus JBDTOW01. The sequence continues at coordinate 10,720 of JBDTOW010000026.1, forward strand.
GCTTGCTGATTCCAAAAGGCAAGTTGCGGCTGTCCCGTCCCTTTGAAATCGCCGAAGACCTGATCGTGATGCTGAGTCTTGCCATCTTTCTTAATGATGTGGCGTTTCCAGGAGATATTCGGGTCGTAATTCGGATAGGGATTCTCCCACCACCAGACTTCACGGCTCTGGTAATCGCCGCCGAAGACGAGATCCAGGTCGCCATCGCCGTCGATGTCGAACACCGCGCCGCCCGCTTCAACCGTGAGAAAGTCTTTTTCGATGACATAGCGGTCCCAGCCATTTTCCGTCCGGCGATACCAGACCAGCGCCGGCGGGACCTTGCGAAAGCTGAGGACGAAATCATTAACGCCATTCTTGTCAAAGTCCGCGACGACAGCACCAGTTTGCTGCGTCGAATCTCCAGGCGCCGGCAGCTCTCCTTTCTTGCTCGAGAGCTGCGTCCACTTGATTTCGGCGGCGTTGAGTGGCCACCAAATCGCGCTCAGCAACCAAAACAACAACGGAAATAATCGGATCCTCACAGACATTGCGTCCCAGGTCTGGCGGCGAACAGCTTTGTACGAATGTTGCCAATATGTATTTAGCGTACAGCGCGCCCATGTATCGCAGATTGGTAATCTGCTGTATCGCCGATTTGTAATCGGCAAAGCGTCCGAAAGTTCGAGGGCCTTGGCACTTGCCGACGTGCCGCAGAATGCAATTCTGCGACACAGCAGCTTACAAATCTGCGCTACGCTAAACAGATGCTGTTGCCAACAGCATTTTGGTTGCGGGTGCCGTGGTGCGAATGGGCGTGAGTTGCGCGGAGCTTGGACAATAGCATTCATAGCGACTTTCAGTATCGGGTGCCGGCCCGGATTTAAGCTGATTAAGAGCCATTGTTGAAGTCAATTCGAGGACACGCGGGACCCGCGGTGGGAGATTGAGTCCGACTTGCCTGTTTCTCTTGTCCGGGGAACTCCGCTCACATCTTTTCACCGGGGAGATTGACACTCTGCGTGCGGTCGCCAAAGTCTTTAATGTGACGCGTATTTACGATTTGGTCATGACCCACAAGCTGGACGCGGATGACTTCTTCATCCACCGGGTCCAGGAGCTGTGCGCGGAGCGACGGTTGAACTTTTTCCTGATCGAGCCGCTGTGGGTGGAATCTTTCCGCCATTTGTTTGAACAAGGAAAGGTTTGGGCCAGGGTTCTGTTGAACATGCACAGCGAACACCATGATGAAATGGACGTTTACCATCGGCTCGTCAAGCTGGCGGCCGCGAGGCGAACCCAGGTCATTGACCCGCCCGAGGTGGCCCTGGCCGCGTTCGATAAGGCGCGTCTGCATCCGCAGCTCCTGGCCGCGGGTCTGAAGGTGCCGCACACCGTGATCGTGGCGCGCGAGCAAATCCCCGCATTTGCGCTGAGCGACAGCGACCGGGCCGCGCTCGGCGTTCCGTTCGTGATCAAGCCGAGTCTTGGCTACGGGCGGCGCGGTTTAGTGCTGGATGCGACGGGCGAATCCGATCTTTCGCGATCCCTGGCGGCCTGGCCGGACGCGCGATACCTGCTGCAGCGGCGGATCGTGCCGCGGTCTCGGAATGGTGAGCCGGTTTATTTTCGGGTTTATTTCGTCTTCGGCTCAATCTCGTTTTGCTGGTGGAACTGTTTCACCGATCGTTACCGTCTGCTCACTCCGGACGAAGCGATTGAATTCGCTCCAGTTCGGGAAATCATCTCGCGGATCGCCTCCTTGACCGGGATGAAATTCTTTTCCTGCGAAATTGCGGAGACAGAGGCTGGAGAACTGGTGGTTATCGACTACGTAAATGATCAGTGCCATCTATTAGCTCAGTCGGCGAATCCAACCATGGGAGTTCCCGACGAGCTGGTGGCGGCAATCGCCCAGCAGTTGGTGGAAGGCGCGCAACAATTGATTCGACAAGCGCGGTAATTCACAATATGCAGCCTCAAAATCACGCATCGCGATTCGCTGGAACGGATCTTCAACAAAAACGCTCCTCCTCTCCCCAGCCCTCTCCTCCATCCGATGGAAGAGAGGGAGAAGTCTCC
>JBDTOW010000027.1:0-12753 GCA_039933075.1 Verrucomicrobiota bacterium
AGATCCTGTTTGAATAAGACGGACCGGATCGGAAAGCCCTCAATGGACTTTGATCCGCGTGTCCGGGTTCAAGGCCGAACGCGTACTCCGCCAGGTTCGGAATGCCGTCGCCATCCGTATCGGCGTTCTCGCCGCTAATGGCAGCGTTGGCCAGATCGTTGGTGGAGAACCGCAGCTTTCGCCAGGTCTCGAAAGTCGTGCCTTTCGTGCGCTGGATGCGGACGGAATACGGATCGTTATTTCCGGCGCGGGTATCGATCCAGGTGGCCACGCCTGGGGTGTCGAAGTTCAACGAAGGGACGATGGCTTGGTAATCGCCCAGGTAAACTCCGCCTCCGGACCCGGTATCGCGTGTTGCCGCGGCGCGCAAATCGGAGGAAAAATCGGTCAGCCGGATATTTGGCTCCCAATGGTCTCCTCCATCAAAAGATTCAGCGAGGTACAGGTCAACGTAGTTCCCTGCCGACGCGGCGGTCTGATTCCGTTTGTCGTAAAATTCAATGACCACGTGCTGGCCATCGGGAGAAACGGCCATGGCTGGATTAAACACCACGAAGTTGTTGGGTGTGTCGTTCACTGACGCCGGCGCGCTCCATGTTTTGCCCTTGTTTATCGACTTGGTGAACAGGACGCTTTTCCGATTATCAGCGGCGAATCCCTGGTAGGCCACGTAGATCACACCCGCCTGACGATCCGAGCACGCGGATGGAAAGTGGACTGAATCCCAAATGGCAGGCCAAGTGGAATAGATCTTTCCTGTCACGTCCTGAATTAATTTGGGGGCGGCAAAAGTAGTCCCGCCATCCTCCGACGTCATCAATTCAATTCGAGCCGCCGTAACGTTGGGCAGAGAAGTCGCGTTCGGAAATCGCCGATATACCACGACCAGGGTTCCATCTGGCAGGAAGAATGTTTGCGAGCCGAAAGCGTCCGCAGGCCCGATGGACCTGACCGGAGACCAACCCAGCCCATGATCATCACTGTAGCGGATTTGAGTTTGGCCGCTGGCACTGGTCCGCGGATAAAGGGTGGATACAAATACGAGCCGACCCGGCGCGGGCGACTTTTCAAACGTATTCGCTGTCAGCCACGGCTTTTCCGTGTACGACAAGTCATCACTGCTGGCCAAGGTCAGGGGCGCTGAAAACGTTTCACCTCCATCCGACGATTTACTCACGGACCAACTCACGTCTCCAATCGCTCCGCTTATCACTGAATACGAAGCGGCAACAAGGAACAAATTACCTTCAAGATCGATAGATGCCACGTTGTCCGCGGCATGAGGGAGCGCGCCTCCGTTGAGTTCCGTCACTCCCGGTATGAAGCCACTCGCCCAACTCAGCCCGCCATCCTTGCTCACAGCATAACTCGCCGCCAGACCATCGTCTGAGGCAAGAGCGTCCTGGAATGTCGCGAGAAGCAGGTTCGGATTTTTGAAGCTCCGATCAATGTGTATCTCTGCCTGGTGCAGGTTTGTCTTTGCGAACGGGTCCGTGCCGATTCGAATGTTAGGGCCGAGCTTGGGATCCAGGGAAACAGGCAGGATCACCGTCAGCGTCGCCACGTGGCTGGTGACTGACCCGCTCGCATTGGTCACAACCGCGAAGTAATCACCTGCATTTGCCGGTTGAGCATTCGTGATGGTCAAGACATTGGTGATCGCGGCGGAAATAGCATTCGACTGAAAGTACCATTGGTAGTTCAATGGCGCTGTCCCTGAAGCCACCGTGCGAAACTTGCCCTCGAAGCCTTGGTTGGCCGATTGCGGCTGCGGTTGGGTTGTGATGGCTGGCTGAGCGAATCCGCTGAGCAGCGAAAGCCCCAGTGCATTTGCGCTCAGAAATAGTTTTGTGTTTTTCATGATCTAAGTCCGTTAACTTTTGATTCTGTTTTCTGGCTCCCGAGGGCGGATCAGGGCGCGCGCACAGGCTCGGGTTCACCGCCTCCATCCGCCGCTCCGCTCATCCGAGCAGGTCGAAACCATTCCCGTTTTCTGGCTGTGGCAAGTCACGCAGGTGCGGACATTGCCACCGAAGGGTTCCTTGTCGAAGAGGAATCTGCCGCTCTTGCCGTCGTGATTCGGCTTATCGTTCGCGCCGTCTTCGGCGAAGCCACTCGCCGCCGCGGCAAAAAGCCCGAGGGAAATCGATAATGTTTCAATTTTAATGCTTCAATCTGTGTATATGAATATCTGCCTGATGTTTGCTGCCGGCGGGCATTGGCGCGCAGACACACAGACTTTCCCGCCAAACCCGACGCCCACTCATGCGAGCGAGGCGTTCACTCCTTACTGGGAAAGAATCCGACGAAAGTTGCGGAAAATTGTTGAATGAACCCTGACGAGTCGAAGCCGAGGGCAACGGGCGAGGATCCTCGCTTACGGCTTCTCCCGGGCTTCCCACTCGAAACCTGTTCACCGGGTGCGAGGATGTCCCGCCAACAGGCGGTTGAAGTCGTCGCGGTCGCCTCCCGGCCGTATATTGTCCGAGCCTGGGCGGCTTTTCTTGGGTGCTTTCCATCGGTAAGTCCGGACGTGGCCATCGAGAAAACTGAGATTGCAACCTTGATTGTGGCGGTCCGCAGGAAGCGCCGCCCATTGGGTGAAATTTGGCGCCTGGGCGATGATGAAATCCCATCCTGCGATATCGCGGGTTGTGTCGCTCGGTTCGATAAAGGTCCAGACCTCTGAAGGGCTGGGAACGTGAATGGCTGAAACCTTCTCGCATTCGAGAAATGGCGTTGGCGCGACGGTGCTGTCGTAGTACCAACCTTTTGAGTTCAACGCGCTCAAGGTCGAGTAGCTGCGAATCACGCTAACGTTCCGGGGAGCGACTGCTTGCACCTTTGCCTGATCACTTGGGCAGAGATAAATACCCGGCGATAACAAGTACGAATAGAGAGTGCCCGAACTGAGGTTCGTGAGATTGCTATCCGCAGCGGCATTTCCAAGCGCCCACGAGCCGGGGAGATTTCGCAAAAATCCGCCAGCGGACGCCCCTCCAGGAATCCAGTTTAGAGGCATGACATCATTGGAATCATCGGCGTACATCTGCCAGGCGGTCTGCATCTGTTTGAGGCTTCCCATGCAGGCCGCGGATTGCCCCTTCGCTTTGGCCTTGCTCAACGCCGGCAAAAGCATCCCGGCAAGGATCGCGATGATAGCGATGACGACGAGCAATTCGATCAGGGTGAACCCGGGGAGCGCGGGCCATCGTCGGAGAAAAGTTTTCATTTTCGGAGTCCTGAGTTTTTTGTTCTGTATTGGTCCGGTGTTTATTGCAGGATGTTTCGCCTGCCATGCATCTTATTTCTGGCGACGCGGTCGGATGAACGCTTCGCCTACAGCATTCCTTCCATACCAAAGTCTGTGAGTCTCTCTGTTGGTTTCTCTGTGCAGGTTTTGGCCCGTACACAGTTTTCCGCGAACACCCGCCGCCCGCTCATCCGAGCGAGGCATCCACTTCTTACTGGGAAAAATTTTGGCGAAAGTTGCGCGAGAGTTTCTAAAATCATGGACTGGTGGAGACGGAGGAGCTATTTGGCCAGGACCGGCTTGGCTTCCGTTTGAATTTCTTCCAGTGCGGGAGCGCGCCAGATGTGAATGAGGCCCGGGGTCTGGATTACGAAAGTATTCCCATCCGGGGTGAAGGATAGGAAAATCGGCATGCCCGGCAGCTCGAAAACGGCCACCTCGCGGCGCGTGGCGAGGTTCCAGAACTTCAACGAGCGTTGGGTCGTGGTGGCCAAAGTGCGTCCGTCGGGCGAGAAACACAGTAACACAATGCCGCTGAGATGGGCTGGGATGGGGTCGCCCTCCTGTTTGCCCGTTCGGCAGTCATGCAGCGTGAATGAGTCGTCAGCGTAGCCGACCGCGAGTCGCTGGCCATCGGCTGAGAGGGCGAATGAGATTGGCTCGTCCTGGCGGATGGGTATTTCCCGGATCGGCCCTTCCCGGTCGGTGGCCCAAAGCAGAACGTGGCGTGAACGTCCGATCCCTAGCACCCCGGCCTGCGTAGCGAACATAAAGGGACTCACCCAGTCGCCAATACCAGGGATGAGTGCCTGCTCACGCCGCTTGGCCATGTCAAAAATGGCAACGTTGGTGCCGCGTCTGAAGGCGAGCAGGCGACTGTCCGGTGAGAAGTTGGCATAGACAAGAGAATCCAGTTCGTCCGCCAGAACGTGCCGCTGGTTCAGTTCAACGTCCCAAAGCTCCAGCGGACCTTTCGTATGTGTGATCGCCAGCCATTTGAGATCGGGCGAAACAGCAACCATGCCTGATCCCAGTCCTGGGTGTTCTGGAAGCGCCGGAAGGCCGCGGATCGCCGTGGTCTGCTGGGACAGTTGCTGGCCTTGATTTCCCGTCTTCCACAGGACGAGTGCCCCGTCCGAAACGGTCGCCACAGTCTGGCTATCCGCCGACAAACCGGCAAAGTGGATTGAACTACCCGTGTTTGGGAGCGTCTCTGTGCGCCTCGCTCGAAGGGGTTCCCATCGCTTGATCGTCTTGTCCGACGCCGCGGTGAAAATCATTGAGCCGTCGCGCGTGCTGGCCATCGCCCCGATTTCACCCGTGTGCCCGCGCAAGGTGGTGACCGGCTCTCTCCCGTACGGTTCCCAGATATGAATACAGCGATCCGCGCTCACCGACACGAGCTTCTGTGTCCCGGGAAGAAACGCAAGGGCACCGATCCAGGTTCGGTGATGTCTGACGCGCCGGCGTTCCTCAAGCTCCCGAAAGGTGACGGCGTCCCAAACCCGCACGTCCCCGTTCCAGTCGCCAGTGAAGAATTCACGCCCATCCGGGGCGAAAACCACGCACCCCAGATTACGGGCTGCGTTGGCCGGCATAAGCACCGATTCCATGGAAGGAACCCGGAAACAACGCAATTCGCCGGCGCCTCCCAATGATTGGCCGACGACCGCGATGAGCAGCTTTTCGTCGGGCGAGAAAGCCAGCGCCCGAGGCAGCCGTCCATCGAAGAAAATGTTCGTCACCACGGCGAAGCGCTCCCAGGTAGTGGTATCCCAGACACTCAGGTTTCCATCGGTGCCAACACCATTATTGTCCACGATATGGCGTCCTGTTCCCATCCAGCGTCCCGATGGGGAAAATTCAATCGGCGTAATGAATTGGTCCGGGGCCATCAGCCATTCCTTGCCGGAGGCGAGGTCGCGCCGCTTGAGACCTTTCACGGCGTCGTTCAGAAGGAGGATTTGGCCACGCGGTGCAAAGGCCAACACGGATTCATTCGTCGCCAGCGTCTGTGAAATGCTTCCGGACTGAAGGTCCCACAGCCTCCGACCTGAAGCCAGGAGACGATCATCCGGTGAAAGACTGATGTGCCAGTTTGCGCCTTTGTTCGTTGTAATCGTAGTAATTTCGTCCCCACGACATCGCCCCCAGAAATAGCGCCACTCGAAACCACGCAGGTCCGACTGCCCTGCGGCGGGCAGATGGTCGAGCAACAATCCGCGCGCACGCCCCAGGTCACCTTCTTCGATGGTCTTCTGCGCTAGAGCCATGTCCGCGGCATAAGAGTTTTGCTGGACTTTCAGCGTCTGAGCTTCGGCCCGCTGTCGTTCGGCGGCTTCGGCCTTCCGCGCCTGATTGATCTGGTAGGCGGCAATTGGCGAGCCGATGGCCACGATCAGCAGGAGAAGCAAAGCTGCCGCCAATGCACCAGCCAACGACGGCTTGCGCCGTATCCATTTAAAAGCCTTTTCCCAAGTGCTCGCGGGCCGCGCGAGGATCGGCTCCTGACGAAGCCATCGTTCCAAATCTTCGGCCAGCGCTTCTGACGAGCCGTAGCGCCGCGTCGGCTCTTTCTCCAAACACTTCAGACAGATTGTCTCCAAATCGCGGTCCACGCCGGCATTGAAAAACGATGGTCGGCGCGGTTCCTCATCCAAAACCTGCCGAATCGTCTCCAGCGAGGTGCCTCCTCCAAACGGCGGCGTGCCCGTCAGCGTTTCGTACAACACCGCGCCCAGGCCATAGACATCCGCGGCCGTCGTGACCGCTTTTGTGTCCCCGCGCGCTTGCTCCGGCGACATGTAGGCCGGCGTCCCCAGAACGGCGTTCGTATGGGTGAGGGTGCTGTCCTTTTGAATGAACTTGGCCAGGCCAAAGTCGGTCAGGTGCGGCTCGCCTTGGGCATCGAGCAGAATGTTGCTGGGCTTCAAGTCGCGATGCAACACGCCGCGCTGGTGCGCGAAATGAACGGCGCGAGCCACCGTCACTACCGTCTGGGCTGCCCGCCGCGCGGGCATGGGCTTGCGGCCCAAGGCTTCTCCGAGCGTCGGGCCGTCAATGAGCGCCATGCTGAAGAAGTGTTGCCCGTCGTGCTCTCCGGTTTCGTAGATGGGGACGATGTTGGGGTGGTCCAACGCGGCAGCCGCCTCCGCCTCCGCTTTGAAGCGCTTGATGTTGGCGTGAGAGCTCAGCACGCCGGCACTGATGAGTTTAAGCGCGACCATCCGGTTCAACGTGACCTGCCGCGCTTTGAAGACCGTGCCCATGCCGCCACGCGCGATCTCCTCGAGCAACTCGTAGTCGCCGAAGTAGCGAATTTTCTTCAAGTCCGACAACGTCGGGGCAGCCGAATCGGATAGTGCCTGAAATGTAGCAGCCGAGGTAACGAGGCTCTGACTAAGTTCGGCGTTCGGCGTTCGGATTTCGGACTTTTCCGAATGAGCCTCCTCACGTCGGCTGCTACCAGGATTAAGCGGCGCGTCCAACGCCCGGCGAAACTCGCAGATGGGGCAAAAACCTTCCGGAGCGTTGACGGGCAGCACTGTTCGGCAGACTGGACAGTAAAGTGTTTCGGTCACAACTGATCCGATTCGTTTATCCACCTCCTACTGGGAAAAAGCAGGCGGAAAGTTGCGCCCAAAACGCGCGTTAAACCGTTAAATGTGTTGAATCGTTGAATCGGGATAGCACCACGTTGCCGAGAATTCGGCGCCGGAACGGTTCAACGGTTTAACGGTTTAACCACCTTTCACCCGCTCATCACCGAGATCAAATAACGAATCTCTTCATCCACCTCGCCCGGCGTAGCCACGGTATGAGCGATTGCTTCCCGCAGCAGGTCCCCGTGCCGCTGGCGCAGCCGGTAAATGGCCGATTTCACAGCGCTTTCGGACAAATCGAGCCGCGTTGCGACTTCGGCGTAGGACCGGCCAGTTTCCTCGCCGGGCTGGAAATTCTTCAGTTCTTCGAACAGTTCCGTTCGGTCCGCCGCGGTGTATTCCGCGCGCAACCTCGCGACGGTTTGCTCCATGACCGTCAACGCCCAACGGCGGTCGAAGAGCAGGTCAGGTGTCAGTTCGGTAATCGGTTCCAAGCGGTACCGATCTTCTGCCAGCGCCGCATCCAGAGAAAGAACTGGCTGGCCACCGCCCCGCTTCTGGGCATTGGCTTTTTTGCGCTCATCCGAGAGAAAATGTTTCAGCCGAATCAGCAGGAACGAGCGAAATTTGCCGCGCTCCGAATCGGCCGAGCGCAGATGTTTGCTCTCCAGGAGCCAGGCGAAGAACTCCTGGGTCAAATCCTGGGCATCGTGAGGATTTCCCGATTGCCGCCGAACGAAAGCGTATAGCGGATACCAGTAGGCGCTGCACAACTTCTCAAGCGCCGCCTGCGCTCCTGGCGCCGAACTGTGACCTGCGGCCGCCACCACGCTCCAATGAGTGGAAGCAAACTGAGCCGCGGCCGGTGGAAGCAAGTCGTCGTTGTGGACATTCTTTGACATAAGAGCGGAAACCGCTTGACGGCTGTTCTGCGACCGAGGCGATTTTACTCGCGAAAGCGAACTGATGCCTTTATTTGCCCGCCGGGTAAACCTTCGTATCGCACCGTCAGGGTTTGACCGGCTTGCGGTAGTTTTGGCGCGGCAAACGTTCCCAGGCTGATGAGATCTCCCGCCTTCAATTTCTCGCCGGTGCTGGCCAAATCCTGAATCAACCAGAGCACAACATTGAATGGATGGCCGAGCAATGCCTTGCCGCTGGCTTTGGCGAGTTCCGCCCCGGTCTGATCAGTCGCAGTCACAACCATGTTTTCCATCGCTGCGACAAATTCCGTCGTGGGCTGGACTTTGACTCGCTGACCCAAAACTCCCATTCGCGCGCCAACGTTTATCGCCGTCACCAGGTTGCCGTCTAACTTTTCGCTTTCGGCGACGATTCGATCCGGCAGTTCGATGAAAGCCACAACTTCGCTCAAATGCTGAACCACTTCCGAAACTGTTTTGGCATCGTTGATGCCTTCGTCTTTCACCACTACAATGAGGTCTGGTTCGTAAATCGGCCGCGCACCGTACCGGACGGAGACTTCCGCTCCATCGGGCAACATCATCTCCGACAACAGCATTCCCCGCGCTGGCCCCGATGCCCCGGCTCCTTGCTGGGCCGCCTTGCTGATTAGGCCCACCTTGTAACCGATTCGCTTACTCAGTTTGGTCGAAAGCTGTGTCACAAATTCACTCTGCGCGCGCCGCGCTTCCACCAGGCTCATCCCGGCGTGAAGAGTTGTCGTTGGCCGTTTGGCCAGATAATCCATCGCGAGTTGTTTGATCGCGTCGGCGGACGGAGATTCAGCCGAGGCTGAGATGCAAAATAAAATTGTTGCTGTCGCGATCAGGGTGAAGTTTCGTCGCATACTCGATGAATGGATTTGGGTTTGGAGTTGCGGCCTATTCGCGCAGGCTCTCGGGATCCAGGCCAACGCTGGCGCACCAATCCCGATAGGCGAACGGTGAGATTTCCGAGGGCTTAATCTCGCTCCGGCCACCCCAGAAAACGTTGGTGTAACTGACCGGGATGCCAATATCCCGAAGGTGCTCATCAATTGCCGCCTTGTGCAGCAGCACCACGTCCTTGTTCGTTCCGTGCGCCACGCCCATGACGTTTACGTTGCGGAACTCCGGACCGCCTTCGCGCCAATAGGCGTGAGTCATGATGTGATGGCGGCCGACTTCCTTGCCTGCTTCGATTTCGCGGCCGGGCGGGACCGCCCAATGAAACAGCGCATTGAAACGGGTGACCCGTTCGCCATCCGCGAGCGGTTTGACGTGTTCGAGGAAAGTGGAGAAGCGACCGATTACTTTTCGGCGATTCATGTCCTCGGCGATTTCACAAAATTTTTCTAGCGGCAAACTCGCCTCGGCTGCCCGCGGGACCCAAATATCCTGGCGAATCTCATCGGGCTCGAACTCGCGCTTGAGAGCAATCAACACGCGCCATTCCAATTCGTTCAGGTTAACTACCTGGACTTCCATGACTTCAGCCGGCGCGTCAGCCCTACTGCCTGGCGCCATCCCGCGGCGGCGGATGTGCCCGACGCCCAGGGCGAAAAGCCGCTTGGCCGGCATAAGCCGAAAATGTTCCGCACCCGTCTGCTTCAACAGAAACTCGCAGTGCCTGGTCATCGAATAACCTTGCGGCACCTTGAGCGTTGTCCAGAGTTTGTAGGTCGAACCGGGTGTCGCCGAATCGGTCGAGCGAGTCACGACGTGGCCGGAAAAGGGGTCCTGTTGAAACATGTAATCGAACGCCGAGTCCAGTTTCTCCTGCGGCACCTGCCACGCCACCAGCGCGCCTTGCGCAAGATTGGTCGCCAGCAAAGTCTGACGCACCCGGCGAATCGTCCCGGCCCGAAGCATCGATTGGATGCGCTCGATTACCACCGGCAGTGGGACACCGGATTCCCGCGAGATCTCACTCAGCGGATCGCGTTGAAAACCTTGAATCCGATCCTCCGAGATAGCGAGGATGCGCGCGTTAATCGTGTCACTGATTTCGAAGGGCACAGTCGCTGATGTCATTTTTCCAATTTCCCGCCAAGGTTTTCTTCGGGGCCTGCTAGTCTCGTAAGCGGCACCGGACTTTGCCAATCTTTTTATGTAGTTTTAATAGCGGTCCCCTGCGATTCCGACCGGATGTCGAGCGCATTTTCGAGACTCACCAGGCGGCGAAGCAATGAACGGTAAAAGCGGTAGGCTTCCGGACCCTGTTCGGCAACCAGAACATCATAAAGCTCATGTTCGGGCAAAGGGGAGAAGGAAAGGTTTTTGGGAATTTGAATGCCACGCCGCGCGAGCCGGGGAGCCGCAGTCATTACGAGCAGAGCAGAGACGCTCCGGACTCCCGCTTCCAAGTCTCGGAGGCCCTGCTCGAGGATTTCCCCGCCTGGCAAATGTTCATGCATGACTCGATTCCCTCAAAAACTCTTTGACTCTTCTCATAAATGATTCTTCATCGACTGCGGGATAGCGCTTAAGCTGAGGGCATATTGCCTGGGCATGGCTGAACAAATCCTCCGCCGTCGCCAGCTTGCGGCGCAGCATCTCAGTCACGTCCAGCAGATCCTTGGCATGTCCTCGCTCCAGCTTAGCGAGGGCCTGCGAAAGAAAGTCATAATGGTAAACCTCCAACTTGCCAAACTTCCCGATCGACCGGCTTCTCTCCCGCCATTCCGCCAGCGGGGGTATGAAATCGGCGGGTGACGCCAATTCCACATTAATCGACAGTTCTCGCTTCAAAGCTGGGATCGCTTCAAATACGCCAGCCGGTTCAGGGTCGAACTTGAGATCCACGTCAATCGTCGTTTCACGCCAGCCCAAAAGAATGGCGCTGCTCCCGCCCGTGAGGAAACAGGCGCCGGGAGTCTTCGCGCTCGCCCCCAAACGAGCCAGGAAATCCAGCAGTTTCTCTCTCGTCAATTTTTCGGCCATGCTGAGAATGTAGCACAGAGAGAAAGCTGTTGGATAGCCGAAGGACTCGGATCTGGACGCCGATGAATTGATTCCAACCCGGCGCAGTTCTATCCAGCGGGCCCTTCCTTGTCGTCCTGGAGCGCTCTGGCGGGTATTCCATAATTGCCCGGGCTTTATCTCGGATTGATCTCGTAGCCGAGCTCCTTGAGGCGTTGGATTTTGTAGATCAATGCCCGGCGACTTATCCCGAGAGCGTTCGCTGTTTCCGTTCGGTTAAAGCTGTGTTTGTGCAAGGTCTGTAGAATGGCCTGTCGTTCGATTTCCTCCAGCCGCTCCGCGTCCGCTGGCTCGACCGGGGAGGATTGCTCGGCCGCAGCACGGACCCGTGCGGGAAGGCTGTCCGGGAGAATCAGCTCACTTTGGGAAAGCAAGGCTGCCCGTTCCATGGCGTTGCGCAGCTCGCGCACGTTGCCCGGCCACGAATATCGTTCGAGACATTCTGCGACGGACGAAGCGAACCGGGCGCGGCCATGGGTAAACTCAGTGATGAAAAGGCTGGCCAAAGGCAGTATGTCTTCGCGGCGCTCGCGCAGAGGGGGGATGTTCAGTTCCACGACATTCAGACGGTAGAACAGGTCTTCGCGAAACCGTCCCGTTCTGACCTCCTCTTCCAAATTGCGGTTGGTGGCGGCCAAAACCCGCGCGTTCGTCTGGATCTCGGCGTTTGAGCCGACGCGCTGGAATCGACCGTCCTGGGTGACCTGCAATAATTTGGCCTGGAGTTTTGGAGACATCTCACCGATTTCGTCGAGGAAGATAGTGCCACCGTTTGCCTGTTCGAAACGGCCAATCCGTTGCGCCACGGCGCCAGTGAACGCACCTTTTTCGTGTCCGAAAAGTTCGCTCTCGAGCAAGGTTTCAGGAATGGCCGCGCAGTTCACCTTGACCAGTTGACCCGACGAGCGGTGACTCCACGCGTGAATCACGTCGGCCAGCACTTCCTTGCCCACGCCGCTTTCGCCAGTAAGCAGGATGCGGCTCTCTGATGACGCGACGAGCGAGGCATCGCGGAACACCGCCTGCATCAGCGGGCTCCGGGCGACGACGTGAGCAGGCAATTGCTTGTCGTCGTTAAACTTTAAGGGCGTGTCTTTGGCAAGGCCGGTCGCTTGCCGAACCGAGGCGAGCAACTCGTCGAGATCGATGGGCTTCGTCAGGTAATTGACCGCGCCGTCTCGCATTGCGCCGACTGCTTCGCGGATGTCGGCGTAGGCGGTAACGAGCAGAATGGGAAGGACGGCGTGCTCTTTCCGGGCGCGGCGCAGAGTTTCCAACCCGGAAATGCCCGGCATGCGCACATCGGAAATCATCAGGCTGAACTCCTGATTGCGAAGAATCTCGAGCGCCTGTTCACCGGAAGCGACCGGGACGACCTCGAACCCCTGGCTCGTCAAAAACGAATCGAGCAGGCTCCGCTGGCTGGCGTCATCATCGACGATAAGGATTCGGAGGGCGCGGGCGGAAGGCTGACTCGCTTTGGACGGCATCCTTCAGATCGCGGTTGAGAGCTTGAGGTTACTCAAACGAAAAATCGCGCCTTTGGGTTCGTTGGGAAGGCATTGAATGTCCCAGCCGTGCGCCAGCACGATCTGCCTTACCACGGCCAAACCCAGACCTGTGCCTTTCTGATGGGTGGTGAAGTACGGCTTGAAAATCTCCAGGCGCTGGGCCAGGGGCACGCCGGGTCCGTTGTCTCGCACGTCCAGAAACGCCTCCGTAGCGCTGGATTTGTCGGTGACGATATGGATTTCGCCGCCAGCATCCACTGCTTGAATGGCATTGAGGAGGAGGTTGAAGAGCGCCTGGCGGAGCAACTGCTCATCGGCTTCGACCATTAGGTCCTCTTTGGTGACGGTGAGCCGGATTGCTTTGTCTTTGAGATCGCATTCGAGCGCGCGGACGACTTCGCCAATGACTGCTCCCGGAGCGACCGGAGCGCGTCGCACCTCGTGCGGCTTGGAGTAATTGATGA
>JBDTOW010000028.1:0-12742 GCA_039933075.1 Verrucomicrobiota bacterium
TGGGAAACCTTGTCGTCTTTGCCGGTAAAAAATTGCTTTTGATAATCGAAGCACGGCCCCCAGGTGAGATTGCAGCCGACTTTCAGATCTTCGCCCAGACAATGGCGCATCATATCCGTCGCGAGCACACCCTCCGTTGGCTTGGTATAGTGCGCGCAACCCGCGGCGTGAATGTGATGGTCGCCCGACCACCAGCCCAATTTCGCCGGATCGATCCAACGTTGCAATTGGAACTCCAATTTCTGCTTTTTACCAATGACCTTCACCGGTTGTGTCCGGATCAGGTATTCCGGGCCGCGCGTATATTCGATGGTGTATTCTCCTGGCGGCAGTTTTTCGGTTTCGCCGTCGGCGCGATAAACTTGCGGATGAAATGCGAAGTCCGGCGCGAGACGCTTCGCCTGGGAAGGGTAAACGCTGCCCCCCTTGTCGCGGATTATAAAGGTCGCTGTAGTCGGGTTATTGTTTTCGTCGCGGACGCGAAAGGTTATTTCGCTGGCAGGCAAACAATCAAAGAGCAGGTCAACCTCGTTGCGGAAGCCGAGGTCCTGGGTGCCCTGGCCAACGTTGAACGAAATCTTGCCTTCGCGCTTGCCGGTGTCGCGGCTGTAAAGCTGGAGGATGCGGTACTCGAGCGCCAACCCGCTTAACTTGGGTCGCAGCGGCTGTTGGTCGAACATCTGCAAATCGAGCCAAAGATTGCGATCGTTTTCGGGCGCGGAGCTGCCGCGCTTGCGATATTGCTTGTCGGAAAGCGTCTCTTTCCACGGCGAGTTATGCACCGATTGCGCGTTGAGACTCACCGCCCGCAATTCTCCAGTGACACCGGCTTCGTTGTGAACCTTTACCAGAAACTGGCGCCAGCCTTTTTCGACCAACTCCGGTTTGGCCGGGCCCGCGGCAACCTTGACTCGCGACTCCGGATTGATATCCACGACGATCAGGCAGTGTTTGTCCAGGGTCCGCTGGATCGCTTCGCTGGCTCCGTCCGAATCCGAGTTTTTGAAGGCGGCCTCGAGCGCTTGCCTGTCCGCCGCGCTCAGCGGCACACCTAAAAAATCGGTTGCCTCGATGACGCGTTTGACTTGCGCGATAAAAGGCTGCAATTCGACGTTTCTGACAATTGGCAGCGCCGGCGGCTCCGCGGATCTTGCCGGACCAACCATGTTACAAATTGCGACGATGACGACGGCTTGAATCAGGACTCGTTGATAGTGCATACTGATCTCACTTTCTTTTGGGTGAATTCGCTGAAGATATTAACCGATCCGGACGGGCTGCCTAGAAAGAAATGCGCCGCTGTCAATTCCGGGGCGCAGCTCACGGTTTCGGGGGCGAGGACTGGATTCTGTGGGGTTGGGAAGGAGGGACTGGTTTGCTTCAGCAGGTGAGCTGCGAGCAAACTAGCCAAAACATTCTCCCTTGTTCCAACTGCTGCCATCCAGCCCCCGAAATCGTGAGTTGCGCCCGAAGAACATCCAACACCCACCTATGAATGGAGGCCCAATCGGGCAGAGCTTGCGGAACTTCGGGCGATGGATCCGAACTCCCAGCAGGCGCTCCAAAATCTGGTGTTCGGTCCATTCTTCCGGAAGGGGCCGGCTCAGCCCGGCCAGTTCCGCTCTTTTCAGATAGTCTCCCACCGTGCTGGCGGGTACCGCGCAACTGCGGGCAATTTCCCGAACGGAAAGCCGATGCTGGAATTTAAGTCGAAGTATCTCTTTGATCTGACGCATGGATTTGGTTTGTCGTGCCATTGGTTACCTTTTTCGTTTTGAAAAAGGCCCGATGGTGCCGACTTATCCAGCGTCGCTCCAGTTCTCCCTGTGAATAATCCAATCCATTGCCGGGGGGAAGGGTCAAACCATAGCATGCAAGTGTCACTCAATAGGCAACTCTCCCGCCCTCGCCGCCCGGAAACTAGAATGTAAAAAATGCCAGCTCGCCATCGAATCCTTGTAGCACATGCCGGCCGAGCGCAGTGGTTGGGAGATACGATTGAATCTGCGTCTGGGCGGGTTCGCTCAATAAGCGAGGTTGGCGCAGCGAGCTGGCCAGCCGTTCCATGCGAAAGATGAAATTAACTTCCGGACCGTACAGGCGCTCGCCGCCCAAGGTCGCCAAACCGCCCATGTAGACCCGTCCGTAATGCGCCACCACGCGAAAAGCGAGCAGCCCCGAACTCTGAACTTTCTTTAGTTCGGTCAGCGCTCGCGCCACCTCGTCCGCCGTCTGCGCTTTGCCGTGCCAGAAAGCGAGGAAGCCGTCACCTAAAAATTTGTCGATCGATCCGCCGCATTTGTTGATGATCTGTTCACAGGCCGAAAACCACTTGCCGGTCACCACTGGCAGTTCGTCCGGCGAAAGCCGCCGGCTCATCAGGGTCGACGATTCGATGTCAGCCACAACCAGCCAACAGGGACAGGTTTTGATGTCCTGAATGGTCTTGTCCGTGGTGGTGTCCTCGCGGGAGGCTGACGAGTTGACCGTAACGGATTGGCGGAAAATCAGGCGGAACTGGCCGATATCAATCCGATCCTGGTCGCGCAGTTGAATCGGTTGCGCGACTCGCCGGCCGTTGATATACGTGCCATTGCTGCTGCCCAAATCGACAAGCCAAAATTCATTCTGCCCCTGTGCGTGCACGATGGCATGACGCCGCGAAACCTTTTCATCGCGTAAAACGAATTGATTGGACGGGGCGCGTCCGAGGGAACAGGTTCCCTGAATTTCCACGCGACCGCCATCAACTTGTTCCAACCAGACAGGATTTCGGAGTTCGTCAGCCATCGACAACGCAGTTAAGATAAGACCGAACCGGCCCGGCGCAAAAGGAAATTCCAGCGCAGTCGAATTCCAGATGAGCCGATCATTTAGCGATCGTTTTTCGACAAAATCGCGGACTGGACTGCGGCGGAGCGAAAGGGCAATGTGAGGTTATCAATGAAAATAAATTCTCGACGTTGCGCGGCCTTGGCTTCTCGATCGGATGCTGCCGCGCCGCGCGCATTCACCCTCATTGAGCTGCTGGTGGTCATCGCGATTATCGCGATCCTGGCAAGCATGTTGTTGCCAGCGCTGAGTCGAGCCAAAGAGAGCGGACGCCGCGTGAAATGCCTGAACAATCTTCGCCAGATCGGCCTCGGAATGCACATCTACGCGGATGACAATTCGGACAAAGTCGTGGAAGCGCGCGGAGGCCAGGTGCAGATCTGCTTGAATCCACCCGATGAAAAGGCCGCCACCACGGTCAATCTCAAAGCTGCTGACGCCAAGGGACAGATCTGGACTTGCCCGAACCGTCCGGAATTTCCGCAGTACGAGCGCGAGTACGATCAATGGGTGATTGGCTATCAGTACTTCGGCGGCATTGCGCAGTGGATCAATCCTGCTGGGACCTTTGACTCACGTAGTCCGGTCAAGGCGTCCCAAGCTCAGCCATCGTGGGTGCTCGCCGCCGACGCGAACATGAAGATCGATCGCAAATGGGGCGGCGGTCGTGACTCGGCATTCAAAGGCATGCCGCCCCATCGCAACTATAGGACCGGCGTGCCCGAGGGAGGCAATCAACTGTTCATGGACGGGTCGGTGCGATGGATCAAATTTGATCGCATGCTTTTCATTCATAGCTGGGCCGCCGACGGCACTCGCGACGCCTATTTCTACCAGGAAGATCTCGGCGAAAAACTGGAACTTAAGCGAGCTCTGCTGCGGCCAAAGCTGTAAAATGTTCCTGATTTCCAAACCTAAAGCCGTCAAGTAGCCTGAGCACTTCTTGATATGGTGCTCGTCATCGACAACTACGATTCGTTCACGTACAATCTCGTCCAATATCTTGGCGAGTTGAAGGCGGATTTGCAGGTGAATCGCAACGACGAGATCACCCTTGACCAGATCCGCGACCTCAAGCCCGAACGCATTCTCATCTCACCAGGCCCCTGTTCGCCGCGCGAATCCGGTCTGTCCAACGATATCATTCGCATGTTCGGTCCGCGGATTCCGCTGTTTGGGGTTTGTCTCGGACACCAATGCATCGGGCACACATTCGGCGCGGAAGTGATCGTTAATTATCGCATGATGCACGGCAAAACCTCGCCGATTAAGCATAACGATAAGGATCTGTTTAAGGACATGCCCAATCCATTCATTGCGACTCGTTATCATTCGCTCGTCATCAAACGAGACACGATCCCGGCTTGCCTGGAGATCACCGCGGAAACCGATGAAGGCGAAATCATGGGCGTTCGGCACAGGGAATATCCGATTTGGGGCGTGCAGTTCCACCCCGAGAGCATCCTGACGGAGCACGGGCGGACCATCGTGAAGAATTTTCTCGAGCTGAGTTAAACACGAGTTTCATCCGCACGCGGCACGCATTGCCGGCACGGTTCCGCACGGCCACGGCGCGCGTAAAAGATTCGGTTTGCCCTAACCTCTCAGTCCGAGTTTACTGAGCGGGTGATTAACAACGGGTTTCATCCAACTTGCGAGTTGTTGAACGCAAAAGGGCGGGCGCAACAATCTCTTCACCAAAAGGCGGCGGAAACCGCGGCAACGCGATTCGGGAGCCAGGTCTTTATGCGCGGAGTCGTCGAGGTTTCAAATTTCTGCCGGGAGAACTGTCACTATTGCGGGATGCGCCGCGACAATCGTTCCCTGGGGCGATTTCGCGCCCGTCACGACCAACTCGCTGAGTTGCTGCTTCACCATCGTCCAGCCAGCATCACCGATATCAACATTCAGTCCGGAGAAGACCCGGTGGTCGTCCGCGACGTGGTGATTCCGTTGGTCAGGACACTGCGACGCAATTCTCCTCTGGGTGTGAGTGTGTGTCTGGGAACGCTCGTGCCGTCGCTCTACGCGGAGCTGCATGAGGCTGGCGCGAGCATCTACATCATGAAGTTTGAAACGAGTGATCCCCACCACTACCGGAGGCTGCGTGCGCCGGGCACTTTCGAGGAACGGATCGATCATATCCGGCTTCTTTCAGCGAGCGGCTGGAGCGTCAGCTCCGGTTTCATTGTCGGTTTGCCGGAACGGAGCGATCCCGAATTGCTGGCGAATTTTCAAATTGCGAACGCGCTTCCACTCGATGGCTGCAGCGTCAGTCCGTTCATCCCCGGCGAGGAAACTCCGTTGGCCAACAATGCCATCGCGGACATTGATCTCACGCTCAACTCGATGGCCGCGCTGCGTCTGATGCGGCCGGATTGGGTCATTCCGGCCGTGAGCGCTCTGAACCTCGCGGAGCCAGGCTGCGGCTATCGCCGTGGACTGCGCACCGGCGCGAATCTGGTGACGATCAACCTCACGCCGTCTGAGATTCGACAGGATTACCTTCTCTATAAACGAGACCGCTTCATCATGACCGAAGAACGTCTTTTGTCCGCCATCGCGGCCGAAAACTTGTTTCCCTCCAAACAAAGCCTGGCGGATTTCTATCAAAACAAAAATCGACCCGCGGCAGCCGCAACGCAGGCTGCCGTGGAAACTGCCGCTGTCTGATAAATCAATGATTTTACTGCGTGCTCAGGCGATAGAAAGCCGCCGCGCCGGTAACCGCCTGTACCACGCTGCTCTTGCCGAGCGAATCGGCGACATCCAGCCAGTTCGCGTTAGTCAAGCTGGCAGTCGTTTGTAGTTTGATGTTCGGCGCGCCGTCCCACGAGATCGTGACTTTACCACCGGCCAGTGTGATTGACTTGATTACCGGAGCGGTAGGTGGAGGGAGGGCTTTGACGCTGCGGAAGGCCAGGAGCGCGTCCGGATTCGAGGTATCGTTGACCAGAATGCGGGTGCCGTCCGGTTTGATCGAGAACCATTCCAGGTTCGCACGGGCAGTCCCCTGCCCCGCGACCAATCGCAAAGGATATAGACCGGCCGAAGGTACCGCAAAACCGGCGGTCACGTCCACCGCGCCAAATCCCTTGGGGCCGTCCCACTCGGCGATCCGGGGGTTGGCGTCCCCTTGGATTGTGGCCGTGACAGCCGTGCCATTCGTGAGGTAGGACTTGAGCAAGCTTGCCCCGTAATTTTCGGCGATCACGAGAACGGGAATATGGACGTTCGTATTTATGCCACCCAGTCGGTAGGGGAAGAGGGTGTCCCCCGGCGTCGTCATGAGGACAGCGACAGCGCCCGCCCGCTGGGCCTGTTCAGCTTTGAAATCCGCGGTGCAAGTAGTGCCGGCACGATCCATATCAAGCAAGGCAATCTTGCCAGCGAGGCTTGTGTTGGTTGCAATTGTGCACGAGTCGTCCGGGTTTCCACTGGGCGTGGCGTAAACGACCGAGCCCGTAAGCGGAGTTAACGGCAAGCTGCCACCGAACTGCAATTGAGTAATATTCGTCGCAATCGCCACGCACGGGATAGCAGTGTTTGTGGGAGCCAGGATCTGGAGCGGCTGAAAGCCGGCCGTCCCGACGCTGAGGCGGAATTGATCCTCGTTGTTCACACCGATCTGATAGTAGCCGCTTGCGGGAAACCTGACGAAGGTGAGCACTTCGTCAACAAAGCTATCCTCGCTCCCCGACAAACCAGGAATTCCAGGAAACAGTTGATCATTGGGAAAATTGGCACTCGCACCTCCCGTGTTTACCCAATCGATCACGCCGGGGACAGTGAAAGTGTTGTTCGTGCTGGCGGCGGAAAGATCGGCTACATTGGGTCCCAGAAGACCCGCCAAAACCCCTTCGGACAATTCAATGCTTTCCGGAAGATTCGATGTTGCGCCATTCGGATCGGTCAAGTTGTCCACCTGGTAAACATTGACGTTGAATCCTGGTTTGGTGGCGTCCTCCGAGCCCAGCGGACTATTCAATGCCGTTGGCAGCGTCAGGTAATCTGCCACCGTAAAGCGGAATTGGTTGGTCTGGGAAGTAGCGGGGCTGCCATCGTCACTAAAGGCAATCCTGTAGGTGTGCGCCGAAAGCGCGGGCAAAAGCCCTGCCGCATAACGAACGGTTGTGTTCGTGCCCACCTTCTGAACCGATGGCGATACCAGGGCGTTATCCAAAAACAATTGGATCGAGTTGGTGCTCACCGTGGTGACACGATCTTGGAGCGCAATGGTGAGGTTGACCACCGGGCCGACATTGACCGCTTTGTCAGGCGGGTCGGCGCTAGTGACGTCCGGAATCGTCGCGCCTGAGTCTGACACGTCCAGTGAAACAAGATCAACGTAACCGTCCGGTGAGCCAGCCACCGACGTGCTCGCGATCGTGATCCGGGCGGTGCGAGCGCCTGCAGGAAGAGTTCCGGTTCGCAAATCCTGGCCCCATTCCTTGGCGTTGGTGTACTTGGGAGTCGGCCCTGCCGTCGGTCCAGTCGGCAGGTTCGCCACGAAATCCAAACCGCCCAGGGCCTCAGGACTGCCCACCACCACATTCGCGGCATCGAGGAATTCCAGCGTCACATCGCTGTAGTCGCCTTGCTCGAGGTAGCTGCTAAACCACGCTGACATCGTGTAGCGGCCCGCGCCGCTATCAATCGTGGCCGGGGTCAGCGCGGTGGTGGCCGTCAGACTGATCGCTTGTGTTACCGTCTGGCTGCTCTGCGTTATGCCTCCGGTTCCCGAAGCGTAGGGTCGAAGAAATTGCAGGCCGGAATTGGCAGGCCCGGGCAACGCATATAATGTGGAGTAAAGATATGTGCTAAAAGTGCTCCACCCTCCGCCAACACCTGGGCTCGCGGTGCCGCCCACTTTGACGATGGGACTGCTACTGGGCGTTGTGTTCTCAAAGCTGCCATCAATGACCAGCTCGGTCGCCTCCGCCGCGCCTACGAAAGCCAGTCCGCCCGCAAGGACGGCCAGGCCCATTCTTCCTGTTGGTCGATTTTTTCTCATGGTTCGTTTGCTTTTTATTTTTGAGTTCTCTGATTCAAAGAGGCTGTTGTTCAAATTGGCGTTGTTCCTCAGAAATCCTTAAGGGGCGCAAACGACGGGTACTGTGCCGTTCGGCCCGGGCCTTGCCCACTCTGTGACGATCTGCTCGCCTTCGGGAGAGCTCAACGGGAACCATTGCGAGTCGCCGAGCCGCCGCACGAGCCGCTGGCTTTGCGCCAATGCGCGTCCCATACTGGGTGAACTGCCGGTGGCTTGCGCCGCTTCCATCTGCCGTTTGAGTTCCGACGAATACATTTCCAGGTAAGCAATGGTCCAGGATGCTTTGGCCTCCGGTGTACCGTTGGTAGAAATAACGACCGCGCGCACCGCATCTTCCTGGGCATCGTCAATTCCCTTGATCGGTGGGACGCTCGTGCGCGGCCCGGTGAAAAGCTTTTGCTTGCTCAAGTCGTAGAAAAAGGCCTTGTCGGAAACGTCATTTCGCTGAAAAATGAAATGCCCCAGCAGCACGCCCGCAACGCCGAGCATGGCGACCGCGATAATGAGTTTTGCCAGCGTCAAATTTTGCATGCTTCCACGATCGAGTTCCAGCTCAGTGCGGATCCGCTTTGACTGACCACCAGCAGGCGTTTGTGTCGCACGGAATGCGGGCTGCATCCAACGCACGCGCGCTCCCGTCAGCCAAGGAGTAATTCGAACGCCGCGAATGGCGCACGGCACCTTTGTCGCCTTGAGCCAAGCGGTTAAAGCCGGCGCTATTGGCGTTCCCGACTTCTTTCCAAATCCACCAACGGTCCTGCGGCCACACACCGAAGACGTCGCTGTTGCCATCCCCGAACAGGAGCAGTTGCGATGGCGATTCTACTTTCGGCCAGCGACAAACATTGTTCTCGTAGCCTGCCGGTCGGCCGAAAGGAGGCTGCGCTCCACCGGCTTCCCAGTGCACATTCACCGCGCCGATGCCGCTGGGGATGTCGATCTCGCCGGGCAGGAATTGGCCGAGGACCGCGTAGTTGGGCTGTTTGCCCCTGGGCGCCCGGGCATTGGCGTAGAGTTCTTCTTTTTCTGTCGGACAATCATAGACACGCGGATTCTGCCCCACGTACTTCCAAAGATAATGCCGCCAGCTTGACTCGTAACCTTGGGTCGCCCGCGCTTGAATCGGGGGAAACCAGTCGTCCTGATCGCCCGTGTAAAGATGAATTGCGAGCGAAAGTTGCTTCATGTTATTCAGGCAGTAGGTTTGCTGGCCTTTCGCTTTGGCTTTGCTCAACGCGGGCAAAAGCATCGAGGCGAGCAAGGCGATAATCGCGATGACGACCAGCAGCTCGATCAGGGTGAAAGCGTGAAGTCTCGAAAATCGCCCTTTCATTGCTCTTGCGAAAATTGGCTCGCCAAGTCGATTCAGCGCCTTTACAAAATTTACGGTGCCGATTACAGTTTAGGTCAGCCCCTCCCTCGAACAATGCCCTATTTAGGGGGGAAAGTTGTTGCACGAACGTGACACAGTAAACGCCTTGGCGCGAACTACGATGAAGTTGCCCTCAAGGCGCGTCTCCCGAAATGCGCAATTCTTATTTTGGCCGCACGCGGCACCAGGAACCGGCTAACGCGGGGACTCCGAACTCTTTTGAACAGCGGCTCACAGGGTTCGGAGTCCCTCCATTAGGCGGTCGGAAGCCAAAATAAGATACTGCTGCCCGATTTACCGCGGTGGCCAGCAATGCAATGCCCGCAAGTCCGCAAACGCACACGCCCGGAGACAAACGGCGCGGCCTCGCACCGAAAAGGAAGGAGCGCGCGGAGCCGACATCCACGAAAGATTCAGTGAATGTGAAGGAGCCAGCTCCGGTCCGTTCATTCTCGCGACCCCAACCTCGTGCCCCTGCGCCATCCGTCCAAATGGCCAAGCAACGTCTAAGCAGCCGACGGACCAAGCGCCCTCCGGCTGTTGGTGGGATACCTCCCGCCGGGAACACTGCTGTTGAATTAAGGAATTCACCGGGAGCGAATCTTCCCCCTCTCCCCGCCAGGAAAGATTGGGGAGAGGGGAGTCTTCAACAAAAGCGCTCCTCCTCTCCCCGACCCTCTCCTCCATCCGATGGAAGAGAGGGAGAAGTCTCCGCGTTCTCCGCCCTGTCTTTGATTAATTCAATGGCAGTGCCCTTCGGGTACAGGTCCGCATTTTGGCACAAGCGAGTGTTCAAAAGCATTTTTACCCGCGACGGTCGCCGTCATTCCGTTCGGACCTGGTCAGTCCGAATTCAATTCCGAGGCATTCGCCGGACGTTTTCCTTGGGGCGCGTATCGCGCGCCGAAGCCGCTTTGCAGGCCGCGAAAATTTACGAGTCGATTCGCGTCCAGGGTTGGAAGACTGCCGCGCAGCTCCATTCCCGGATGAATGTCTCACCAACGCAGGCAGCAATTGGCACAGAGAGCGAGTCATGGTCAAAGACGGATGTTCGATATTGGAAGGCACGGCTGCTCCGCCGCCAGCATTGCGGCCACGATCGGGTCAAGACCGCCCATGAATTTTCCATCCGGATTGAATACGCGGGCCGCAGCCACTATTTTCCGCTTCCTGCCGCGGACGAAGAATCCGCCGCGGCCAAAGCGGCGGAGATTTACCGATCGATCGAGACCGAAGGATGGGAAGTTGCCGGCCGGCGGTTTGCCCGAGAGCTGACTTTCGGCTTTCACTGGGCTGCTAATCCGCTTGCGTGGACTTACACGACGCTCCATACCCAAGCTGGCAACCTGCCGGAACCAACTCGGGCCGGAGAGCGAAAATCAGGTTCGAAAACGAACATCGCGATGGTCGAAGGTGACCTCGGGATCCGAAACGCCTTGGCGAGGTGTCTCCGCGAACAATCCACTGACGTTTGCGTGACCTTCCTCGCAACCGCCGACGAGGCACTCCGGGAGCTCTCGCGCCAGCCAGCCAGCCTGGCATTGGTAAATCACAGTTTGCCGGATATGTCCGGAAATCAGTTTCTCGAGCGGCTGATAAAACTCGCGCCGCGATTGCCTGGAATCATTTACTCGGTCTACGAAGACAGTGATCAATTGTTCAAGTCCACTCCGGGCGGCGCTTCCGGGTATTTATTGAAGCGCACTTCACCACGCCAGGTGCTGGAGCCAATCGCCGACTTATTGTCGCGAGGCATACTTTCCTCGCAACAGATTTCGCAACAGGTCAGTCGCTATTTTCGGAATATCACCACCTGTTTGCAAGCCGGTGACGAGGTCCGGGAAATGGGTAAACTAACGCCGCGTGAAAAAGAAATTCTCGATTATTTGACGAAAGGTTATTTGGATAAGGAAATCGCGCGAGTCCTCGGCATCAGCGTCTGGACGGTGCACGGCCACTTGAAAAACATTTTCGAGAAATTCCAGGTTCACACTCGCACCGAAGCTGTGGTGAAGTATCTCCAGAAATGAGTTGCTCCCCCTAAAATAGGCCATTGTCGAGAGAATCGGTCCGCATATGCTGGTGCCTGGATAGGATCAAACCGGAATTAACAACTTGCTTCACTAGCGGCCAGATGCCTGCAACCATGAATAAGACACTTTCGAGCGAACGAGGCTTGATCGATTCGCTGATTGCCCGGTGTCAGCCGGGGCGGGCTCTGCCGCGCGAGTTTTATTCGGATGAAAATATTTATCGCGCCGACCTGGACCGGGTCTGGCGTCGGGGCTGGCTCTTCGCCGGGCATAGTTGTGAGATTCCGCGGCCGGGGGATTATTTCACTCTGGAAGTTGACACGGACTCGCTGATCGTCATCCGCGGGGAAGACGGCGTCATTCGCAGTCTCCACAACGTCTGCCGCCATCGTGGTTCGCTGATTTGCACCGCACCGGCGGGACACGTCAATCGCCTCATCTGCCCGTACCATCAGTGGGCTTACGGTCTGGACGGGAGATTGGTTGCCTGCCGCGGCATGCAGGACGGTCTCGACAAAACACAGTTGAGCCTCAAAACCATCGCTGCGCGCGAGGTCGAGGGCTTGATTTACATTTCGCTCGCGGAAAATCCGGCACCCTTCGAACCGGCGCAGGAGTTGATGTCGATGTTCGCAAAACCCCAGGGATTCCGCCGGGCCAAAATCGCCAAGGCGGCCGACTATCTGGTGAAGGCTAACTGGAAGCTGGTTTGGGAAAACAACCGCGAATGCTTTCATTGCAACCTCAATCATCCGCAGTACATCAAGGCCAACTTCGATCATTACAACGCGGACGACACGACCCCGCGCATCAAAACCGAAATCAACGCTGCCATCGCCCGCAGTGAAACGAAATGGGCCGCCGCTGGCCTCGCCGCCACTCACAAGCAGAGCGGCATGACCGTATTCCCCGACGCCGAAAATAATATCTGGTGCTCCGCTAATCGCACACCACTCGTCGAGGGCTACGTCAGCGAAACAATGAACGGCAAACAAGCCGCCCCGCTCATGGGCGATTACACCGACGCCGACGTTGGGACGCTGCGCATGCGCACGTTGCCCAACTTCTGGAATCATTCCAGCTGCGATCACGGGGTAAGCACACGCCTGCTTCCGGCCGGGCCGCAGCTCACCGCCATTCGTGTCTGGTGGCTCGTGGATGAGAAGGCCGTCGAAGGTCGCGACTATGATCTCGAAAAGCTGTTGCCGTTCTGGCAACTGACCTCTGAGCAAGACTGGGCGATCTGCGAGCGACAGCAACGCGGCGTAAACTCCAGCGCCTACGTGCCCGGGCCGTATTCGATTTACAAAGAATATAACGTGGATGGTTTTGTGCGCTGGTATTTGAAAACGCTCGAAAGCCGCCGGCACGAGGAGCGGGCGTGAAATCCTCCGCCAACAGGAGTGAGTCAGGCGGCCTTCTCGCGTCGGCGGCCAAACCGTATCTATTCTT
>JBDTOW010000029.1:0-12572 GCA_039933075.1 Verrucomicrobiota bacterium
GGGCTGCGCGGCAGCGCAGCCCTGCCATGTTCATGGAGAATTGCGTTTGCGCCGGTTTCATTGCCCTGAATTTCGCGCTTCTCCCCGCTGGGTTTCAAGCACTTTGTTTTGAGCGCAATGCTCCTATCGTCCGGCGATTCATTCAAGCATGAGCGAAAGCATTGAGTACGCGCTCGGCGCGCTGCTGCTGTACGGCGTGGCCGACTTTGTGTACAAGCGCGGAGCGACGGCTGGTGTCGAGCCGCATCACTTCCTGATGGTGCAGACGTGGTGCTTCACGCCGTGCGCGCTCGTGTACGGCCTTGCTTCGGGAACGCTCGCGTTCAACGTTGCGGCGCTCTGGGGCGTGGCTGCGGGAGTGTGCGCTGTGGTCGGCTACTACAACTTCGCCCATAGCTTGAGATCGGGATTGGTCAGCACGAACGCGACGATTTTTCGGTTAAGCTTCGGCATCACTGTGGCGCTCGCGGTGGTGGTGCTGGGCGAGCCGCTCACCGCGCCCAAGCTCGCGGGCCTGGTACTCGTGGCCACCGCGGTCTGGCTGCTGCTCGCTGCGCCCAGCGCCGGGACTCGCGGCGCTCGCCGCGAGAGCAGGTCTTCCTTCGTACGCGTGCTCGTCGCGACCGTGGCGGTCGGCATCCTGAGCTTTACCTACAAGGTGGGCTTGCGTGCCGGTGCGGCGCTGGTCGCGCTGGTCGTGACGCAGGGGTTGGTCGCCGTCACTCTTTCCACGGGGCTCACGGCCTATGTGGATCGCCGTATCCGGCCTTCGCGCGCCGCCTGGAGCCACGCTCCCATCGCTGCGGTGTTGCTCGTGACCGCTTTCATTTTCCTGGCAAAGGCCCTCCAGTCCGGGCAAGCAAGCCTGGTTGTGCCCGTCGCGCAAATGGGATTCGTCGTGACTGCTCTTCTCGGTTTTCTCCTCTTGCGCGAGCCGTTCACAGTGCGCAAGGGCGCAGGCCTTGCCGTGGCGCTCGCCGCGCTTGCGTGTCTTGCCAAAGGGTGATGTTGTCCATTTTCCGATCGGCTCAGAATCGAGACAATTCAGGTTGAAGGGAAAGGTTCGGAATGAGTTTCGAAAGCAGCAACGTGAGGGGTTCGCGCCATTGCGTGCTGGCGGTTTTTCGGAGATTTTAGTAAATCTGTGCCATGACAAAAACCGCTTGGATGATCTTCGGAATTCTCGCCGTGGCCGTTGTCCTGGGATTCATCGGTGTGGCTGCATGGCAACGGGGACGCGCTGCGGAAGCTCTCAAGTTAGAACTCACGCGGGCGCTGGCAACTGCTGAGCAAAAGCAAACCCAGTCCGCCACCCTGAAAGAAGAAATCAACGCGAACAAGGCGCGCATCGAAGAACTGCAACGCGAAAAAGAGGCGGCGAGTCAGGCGCAAAAAAGTCTCGAACAGGAGATGCGAGCGGCGTTGGAGTCAAAAGAAATCACAATTTCCGAACTGCAGGGGAAACTTACGGTCAATATTTTGGATCGCATCATGTTCGATTCCGGTGAAGCAGAGCTGAAAATGGAAGGCGAAAAGATTCTTCAAAAAATGGCAGGCGTCCTGGCAGAGTATCCGCGGCGACAAATCCACGTGATCGGCCACACGGATAATGTCCCCATCCGCGCTTCGGCCCGCAGCCGATTTCCGAGCAATTGGGAGCTCTCGACGGCACGCGCTACGGCGGCAGTCCGGTTTCTGTGCGAGAAGGCAGGCGTCGACGCACGCCGATTGGGCGCGGTGGGATACGGCGAGTTTCATCCGATCGCCGACAACGCGTCGCCGGACGGCCGCGCCAAGAACCGCCGGATCGCTCTCGTCGTTTTGTCCGAGGAATTGGTCGGCGCCGACACGCTCGACACCAACGCGCCCCCATCAACACCGGTGCGCGAGAAGGCCGAACCTTGACCCAGCCGCGGATCCTCCTCGCCCGGTTGCCCGTCGAGTTGCATCCAATGAATTCTTGAAATAGTTGATTTCAAGAATCTTGACGCGGCCTTCAAAATTGTGACCAAATTGTAGCATTGTCACCGTTTTGTAGCTTGCGAAACGAGCTGCCCCTGTTAATGTCCCCGCTTGAAAAGTCTGGGGCTAACCAACCAAACCAACGTCGATCTTAATCAGGCAATGCAGACGTCAATCAGATCCATTCAATCCCCAGGAAGATTTACCCGATGCGGGTTTACGCTCATCGAATTGCTGGTTGTCATCGCCATCATTGCGATCCTGGCTTCCATGCTGTTGCCGGCGCTTTCGAATGCGAAGGAACAGGGCCGCCGCGCCAAGTGCATCAGCAACTTTCACCAGATCCATCTCGCCATGACGATGTACGCGGATGACAACAACGAGTCATTCTTCGTAACCAGCAATGCCGGGGATATGCCCAATGACGGTCAGTGGACGATCAATCCCAGGTCTGATGTCCAGCTCGCACCAAACCACCCCTTGGCGTATTGGGCCGTCGGCTACAGTAAATACGTGGGTGGTTACGCCGGCAGAGGCATCTGGGGATGTCCTTCGGCCAAGACCGTCGACGAATGGCACGACGACGGTCGTTACTACCCGAAGTCATATTGGAAGGACTCGACCTACGGCATCCACCAGGCTCTGACCAAAGGCGTGTCCGGTGTGCCGCATACAAAAATCAACTCCCTGAAGAGTCCCGCCACCACAATCTTCTGCCAGGATGCGGCAGAGCAAAGGATGGATGGCGGAGACGACAGCTTGTCCGTGTTTTCCGACAACTCGAAGGCCACAATTCTAAGTCAATGGATCGGCTCACCCCCCGGGAGTGGCGGCCTGGGAAAATCACTCTACAATGGTTTCAAGTTTGAATGGGAATGGTTCCGGCACAACAAGAAATGCGAGACCCTGTGGGTGGGCGGAAATGTGTCGCTGATTCCGTTCAAAGGATTTGTGCGGGGTATCGATTATCGCTGGTACACGGGTGAAACACCGATTGAGAACCCCAAATTCTAGTATCGTCCCGGAATAATTATGTTGGAAAAGACAATCGTTCGCGCTGGAGTTTCCCTGCTTCTTTCGCTGACCTTGAGTGCATTGATCGGCTGCAAGAAAGCCGAGGCTCCGGCACCGGCTACTCCAGCAGAAGCGCAGGCCGCCATGCAGGACGCGTTTAAGCAGGCAAATCCCGAATTAAAGTCGGCGGCCGACGAAACGGCGGCGGCGATTGACCGCGAGCCAGCCAAGGCCTTGGGCCAGCTACAGGGGATCACCGCCAATGTTGACCTGACATCGGAACAACGGCGCGCTGCCGAGCAATCGACGCTATTGCTGCTGAAAAAACTGCGTGAAGCCGCCGCCAAAGGCGACGCCAATGCCGAGCAGGCTTTAGAGGCATATCGAGCGACAAAATAACCGGTTACTCCATCATCCAGAATTTTCTCCGTCGCGACCGACCCGGGTCACGGAGGAGGATTAACGCAACGACAAAATCAACAACTCGCACCCTATGAGATTCATTACCAAATTCTCCGTTCGCATGGTGGCTGCATTTGCAGTAATGCTTTGTAGCGCATTGCTTCGTGCCCAGCAGCCCTCCGGGCAATGGGATTTCAACAACGGCGACCTTTCGGCGACGCTCGGTGCGCCGCTGCAGTACGTCGACGGCCCAGGCGGCGCTACACAGCAAGCGACCCAGTTTGGCACCACCGCCTCGTTTGCAATTCCCGACATCGCGGGCGCCGCCGCGCAAGTGATGAAGTTTCCCTCGAACTCGGTGTCCATGGGGTACTCAATGCCGACACCTGCGGCGGCCAATGGGGGCGGCTCGTTGGTGAATCAGTGGACGCTGATCATGGATTTGTTGTTCACGGGCCAGTCGCACAGCAGTTGGCGCGCGTTGATCCAAACCGATCCGGATGGATCGATCAATGCCGACGCGGAGTTATTCATTAATCCGGCCAACGGAATCGGGATCGCCGGTGCTTATGAAGGCCTGGTCAAATCGAATACATGGCATCGCATCGCGTTTGTCGTGGATCAAAGTGACGGTGGGCCCAACCAGATCCGGAAGTATATCGATGGGGTCGAAGTCGGCGTCCAAAAGGCCGGAGGAATAGATGGTCGATGGGCGCTGGCAGCCGGTGCCACCGCGACGCTGTTCACGGACAACGACGGTGAAGCCAATGGGGGTTACGTAAACAGCATCCAGCTTCGCGCCGAGGCCTTGAGCAAAGCGCAGATGGCGGCGTTCGCCGACCCGACTGCCGCCGGCATTCCGAGCGCCTTGCCGGCAATTCCATCGTTTGTGGATAAGTGGATTCCGCCCGGTGATTTCGCGAGCCGCGACACCGCGATAGGAGCGGTGATTGACACAGGCAGCACGACCATCCAGGACAGTTCAATTTCTCTTCAACTCGATGGTCAGCCGGTTGCAAGTCCCAGCATTACTCGGGCTGGCGGATTGATCACGGTCAAAAAAGATAACCCTGGCCTGTTTGTTTCCGGCACCAAGTACACCATCACCGTGACCCTCACCGACAGCCTGGCGGGACTGAAAACGTTCACGCACACGTTTGAGGCGGCGCTATTCTTCGAAGACTTCGAAAACCTGGCCCTGGGGCCAAATGTCGACGAAGCAGGCCTGCCGAATCCTGAAGATAATCTGCACGTGTGGACGAACAAACCGCCTACTGGCTGGACGGTCGACAACAGCCAGTTCCCAGCCACGATAATAAGCGTGGATAACCCGGATGACGATGGGGACGGTTTTCCCGACCTTGACGGTCGAACCGAATGGGCTGGTTGGAGTTTCGCGAAGAAAGAATTCTGGTTGACCGCGGATGATCAGCGCCGGTCGGAGTTTTCCTTGGCCACTGGAACAGTGGCTATCACCGATCCGGACGAATGGGATGATCAGCCCCACTTCAAGAGTCTTTACAACTCGCTCTTGATTACTCCGCCGATCTCACTGGCGGGACTGTCGGCTAATGCTGTTTTCCTGCGGTTCTCGTCCAGTTGGCGGCCTGAAGCGGCCGATGACGTGTCACCGGCAGATTCCACCACTGGTTTCCCCGGCGATTACACCAACCCGGATAGCCCCAGAGCCACGAATAACCAGACCGCTCTCATCACGGTGAAATATGACAATAACCCCGGAGTCCAGGTGTTGAAGTTTGATTCCATTAGCGGCAGCCCAACGTTTCATCCTGACTCCGTGAACGAATCTGTTCTCGTCCCATTGAACAATCCGGCGGGTGCGACAAACATGGTAATCTCGTTTGGGATGCTGTACGCCGCCAACGACTGGTGGTGGGCGATTGACAATATTATCGTCTCGGCAGGCGCTACTCCCCCGGCAATCACCCAACAGCCGGCTAATGTCGAAGTCAACGAGGGGCAGCCCGTGTCGCTCACGGTCGGGGCGTCTGGGCAGGGTCTGTCCTATCAATGGTTCAAAGGCCAAGGCACCGGCAAGACTGCGATCGCAGGGGCGACCAGCGCGACCTACGACGTGGCGGCGGCCAAAGTTGAAGATGCCGGCTATTACTCGGCGGACATTAAGAACTCAGTCGGCTCAACGACGAGCGGTCCGGCCAAGGTCACAGTCCTGCCCAACACCATCGGTCGCCTGGTCCTTCTGGATGAAAATTTCGATAGCGTACCGCTCGGCCCACCGGTGGAGGAAGCGCTCGCCGGTGACAAAGTCTGGACCAAGACTGGTCCGGCTGGTTGGTCCATCGATGATACCGGTGTTCCTGGCGTGGGGACCGATCAGGATGGCCGGACGGAGTGGGCAGGCTGGAGCTTCGCTGATCGTGCCTGGTGGGCTCAAACCGCTGGGGACCAACAACGCACCCTGTTCACCAAAGGCACCGGCGCCTCCGCCATTGCCGACAGCGATACGTGGGACGACGGCGGTCCAGCAGCGGGCAACATGGCCACCTATTTGAAGACCAAGCCCATCTCGCTGCAAGGCGTGAAGCCAAAATCCGTCATTCTCAAGTATGACTCAAGCTGGCGTCCAGAGAATCCGCAGAAGGCCAGCGTGACGGTTTCTTTCGACGGTGGTGCTCCGGTCGAAGTCCTCCGCTACGACTCCGATCCCAATAATCCAAACTACCGGCCGGATGAGGTCAACGAGACCATCTCGCTGAAGATCGCCAATCCGTCAGGTGCGACAAACATGGTGATTGTCTTTGGCTACTTTGAGACCCGGAACAACTGGTGGTGGGCGATCGACAACCTCCTTGTCCTCGGCGATACCGCCCCGCTCTTCTTCGAAGACTTCGATGGTTTGGCGCTTGGAGCCAACCAGGAAGAGGGAATTGCGACGGGCAGCGGAGGTCCACAGACCGCTGTTTGGACCAAGACGCCGCCAGCCGGTTGGAGCATCGATGATAGCGGTGTGCCCGGTGTCGGCACCGATCAAGACGGCGTGA
The DNA here is from genome assembly GCA_039933075.1 of Verrucomicrobiota bacterium. Lineage (GTDB taxonomy): Bacteria > Verrucomicrobiota > Verrucomicrobiia > Limisphaerales > JACPZS01 > JBDTOW01. Next base: position 6,402 of record JBDTOW010000029.1, read on the forward strand.
CCGAGTGGGCTGGCTGGAGTTTTGCCAGCCGCACCTGGTGGGCCCAGACTGCGGGCGATCAGCGCCGTACGGAATTCACCAAAGGCACCGGTGCGGTCGCCATCGCGGACAGCGATGAATGGGACGACATCGCGCATGCTCCTGGCAAAATGGCAACCTACCTCAGCACGTCAGCAATTAATATTGCCGGCCAGGGCGCTAACACGCTCGTGCTGAATTTTGATTCAAGCTGGCGCGACGAACCGACCCAAACGGCCAACATCCGCGTCAGCTACGACGGCGGCGCTCCGATCGAAGTGCTTCGTTGGGAATCGGTCGAAGGAGGTCCGAACTTCCACGACGACAATGTCAACGAGACCGTCACGGTACCGCTGCAAAATCCGGCAGGGGCGACCTCGATGAAGATCACTTTTGGCTACTTCGACACGCTCAACAACTGGTGGTGGGCGATTGACAATCTAGAGGTCACTGCAGGTTCTACCCAACCTCCGCCGCCAGAGGTGACGATCTCCGGCATAACGTCCGTTGCGAACACGGTCACTTTGAACTGGATCGGCGGAACGGCTCCCTACCTGGTTCAAATGAAAGCCAGTCTGTCAGATTCGAACTGGTTCAATGTGCTGACGACATCCGCTCAAAGTGCGACGGTGGCCAAGGTCGGGGCTGCGGCGTTTTTCCGCGTATCCGATCAGGCCACAGCGGTGGTGATCCCGCTGGCGGCGGAGTTGAGCGGGACGGGGGAAGTGCCGGCAGTCACCACGGAAGGCGGCGGTTTGGGGATGTTTAGTTTGGAAGGGGACACCTTGTCGTATCGGATCAGCTTCGGCGGCTTGTCGGGAAATGCGACGGCAGCGCACATTCACGGACCGGCGGAGGTCACTGTAACGGCCCCTGTGATTATTCCATTTACCGTGGGAGCAGCATCCGAAGGAATCATCTCGGGGAGTGTGACGGTGACGGCCGACCAGAAGACTAATCTATTGAGTGGGAAGACCTATGGGAACGTTCACACGGCGGCCCATCCTACTGGCGAAATCCGCGGGCAGATCAACCTGGCGCAATTTACCGCGCAGATGACCGGGAGCGGTGAAGTCCCAGCGGTGACCACGCCAGCGAGGGGCGATGGCGTATTTGCGCTGATCGGCAATCAGTTGTTCTACAACATCAGTTTTAGCGGCTTGAGCACCAACGCGACAGCGGCGCACATTCATGGTGCGGCGGACATCAGCGGGACGGCCCCGGTGATTATTCCGTTTACGGTGGGTGCGAGCACGAGCGGGACGATCGCAGGCACGGCGACGTTGACGGCGGATCAGTTGGCGAACCTGGTGAGCGGCAAGACCTATGCGAACATTCACACGGGGGCCCATCCTACCGGAGAGATTCGCGGTCAGGTCGTAACGTTGTTATTGAAGGCGACGCTGAGCGGGGCGGCGGAAGTGCCCGGGGTGGCAACGACGGCCAGCGGGGCGGGAGTTTTTGCGCTGACCGGCAATCAGTTGAACTACGCGATCAGCTACAGTGGCTTGAGCGGGGATGCGACGGCGTCGCACATCCACGGACCGGCGGCTGTGGCGGCAACGGCCCCGGTGATCATTCCCTTTACGGTGAGTGCGGGAACGAGTGGGACGATCGCGGGGACCGTGGCGGTGACGTCGGATCAGTTGACGTATTTTTTGACTGGCAAGACGTATGCAAACATCCACACTGCGGCGAACCCGACCGGGGAAATTCGCGGGCAAATTGCACCTTAGCGGCTGAGATTCTGAGTCAATTGTTGAGTTGAGGGATGGTTTTTCCTTCCATGGGAGCGGATCGGCGGGTTTTGGCGATGTAAATGTGTGGCATCCCAAAACCCGCCTCTTCGCATTCGGCGTTTTGGCCGTTCCTTCCACCGATCACGGACTCGTGATAATTTCTGATGCTGTCCCGTCCCCTACTCTTCCGAGCTTCCTTCGAGGTATTTTGGAGGAGGCACAGCATACACCTGGCTGGCTCCGTCCTTCTGAATTACGTTGGATGCCTGGCGAAGGTCGAGAAAGGAAATTGCCCTTTTCAGACAGAACCTCGGCGCAGGTTTCGCTCAGGAAAACGGAAACTATTCCGATAGGAAGATTATGCAAAGGAACCCGGTGAGTCGTAGGAAATTTATCCCGGCGACAAACGTGACGAAGTTGTTGATTGTTCCATGCTGGACAAACCGAAACATTCGTAGCATGTATTAACTATATGAGCGAAGAAGCCATGAATAATTTCACGCCGCGAGCGCAGCAAGTCCTCGCACTGGCGCGTAAAGAAGCCGACCGATTTAATCATAACTTCGTGGGCACGGAGCATCTGTTGCTCGGCTTGATCAAGTTGGGACAGGGAGTGGCGGTCAATGTTCTCCAGAAGCTCGGGCTCGATCTTGAAACGGTTCGTTTGGAGGTCGAAAAACAAGTGGGCACAGGACCGGATCAGAAGATGATTGGCAACATCCCATATACCCCCCGCGTCAAAAAAGTTTTGTCCCTCGCGGCCAAAGAAGCCAAAGCTCTCAACCATACCTACGTTGGGACTGAACACATCTTGCTGGGCCTGCTTCGCGAAGGCGACGGCGTGGCGGCGCGAGTTCTGAAGAACCTCGACGTGGATATCGAACAGACGCGCCAGGAGATTTTAAAAGAGCTGGATCCGAACTTCAACGCCCAGGATGAGCAAGCGGGAAGCGAAGGCCAGGAAAAAGCGCCGGAGAAAAAGGGGGAAGTAAAAACCCCGGCGCTCAAAGCCTTTGGCCGGGATCTGACCGAGATTGCTCGCAAGGGTGAGATGGATCCGGTGATCGGCCGGCGGAATGAAATCGAGCGGGTTATTCAGATCCTCTGCCGGCGGACCAAGAATAATCCGGTGCTCCTTGGCGAGGCGGGTGTTGGCAAAACGGCCATTGTCGAAGGATTGGCGCAGGAGATCGCTCGCGGCAATGTGCCCGAACTGTTGCGCGACAAGCGGGTCATCACGCTGGACCTTGCGCTGATGGTGGCGGGAACCAAATACCGGGGGCAATTTGAAGAGCGGATCAAGGCGGTGATGGACGAGATTCGCCGCTCCAAGAACATAATCCTGTTCATTGATGAAATCCATACGATTGTCGGCGCGGGCTCGGCCGAAGGGACGATGGATGCCTCCAACATTATCAAGCCGGCGTTGAGCCGCGGCGAGTTGCAATGTGTCGGTGCCACCACGCTAAACGAATACCGCAAATACATCGAGAAAGATGCGGCATTGGAACGGCGATTTCAGAGTGTCAAGGTTGAAGCTCCGACGGTTGAGGAAGCCGTTCTGATTTTGAAGGGCCTGCGGCCGAAGTACGAAGAACATCACAAAGCGGAGATGACCGACACGGCGATTGAGGCGGCGGTCAAGCTTTCCGATCGTTACATCACCGGGCGCTTTCTGCCCGACAAGGCGATCGATGTGATGGATGAAGCCGGTTCCCGGGCGCGGATTGGAGCGATGACGCGCCCGCCGGATGTCAAGCATCTCGAAGCCGAGATCGAGGAGATCAAGAGCCGCAAAGAACGCGCGATCAAGGAACAGGATTTCGAAGGCGCGGCCGCGATGCGCGACAAAGAAAAACAGGCGAAGGAAAAGTTGGAGGCTTTGTTGAGCACCTGGAAAACGAACCGTGAAGAGAAGCGGGTAAAGGTCGACGAAGAGGACATCATTCACGTCGTATCCAAGTGGACCGGCATTCCGCTCGAGCGCATTGAACAAGGCGAGGTGCAGAAACTTTTGGCGATGGAAGAGGAGTTGGCCAGAGTGGTTATTGGTCAACGGGAAGCAGTCACTGCGTTGAGCAAGGCTTTGCGTCGATCGCGGGCAGATCTGAAAGATCCCAAACGCCCGATTGGCAGTTTTGCTTTGCTGGGGCCCACCGGCGTTGGCAAAACGCTGCTCGCAAAGGCCCTGGCCGAAACGATGTTCGGAGACGCGAAGTCGCTCATTCAACTGGACATGAGCGAGTACATGGAGAAATTCAGCGTCTCCCGGCTGGTCGGTTCACCGCCGGGATATGTCGGCTATGAAGAAGGCGGGCAGTTGACCGAGCAGGTGAGACGCAAGCAGTACTGTGTCGTTCTGTTTGACGAAATCGAAAAAGCGCACCCCGACGTGATGAATATCCTGCTGCAGATCCTCGAAGAGGGGAAGCTTACCGACAGCATGGGCCGCGTCGTTGATTTTCGGAACACGATCATTCTGATGACCTCCAATGTCGGCGCGGAAATGATCAAACGTCAAAGCACGCTCGGCTTCTCGCCAATCACGGACGAATCAAGTTACGAGAAAATGCGGGACCGAATTTTGGACGAATCAAAGAAGACTTTCCGTCCGGAGTTCCTGAACCGATTGGATGACATCATTGTGTTCCGATCACTGACCAGGCTTGACCTCATTCAAATACTCGAACTCGAGGTGGAAAAGGTCGTCAAGCGATTGAAGGCGAAAAATCTTCAACTTATTTTGGATGAAAAGGCGAAGGATTTCCTGGTTGAGAAGGGCTACGACCCCACCTATGGGGCGCGTCCAATGCGCCGGGCAGTCGAGAGATACCTGGAAGATCCTCTGGCGGAAGAGATTCTCAAAGGACAACTGCATGACAACGAACCAATCCAAGTGTCGGTGGCGAACGATAAGTTATCGTTTGAGCAACGGGCCGCCGCCCAGGGAGCGTTGTCCAGCTAGCCGATTCTACGAATCAGTAACGGGAACGCCATTCGCCATCGAATGGCGTTTTTTCTTATTCCGGCCTATCGATCGTTGCTTGCCGCTCGCCGAGAGAGTTGGCGGCAACTGGCTGAGCGCGTCGGCCTACCCGGACAAAAAGTCCGTCGGCCGCTGGCGCTCGAGTTCAATTGCGTTAAAGGCGCGGTGATTTTAATATCGGGTATGCGGAAAATGAAAATCTGATCGCGGGCCAAGCTTCGCTCTCTGACCTGCATGCGCTCGTTTATCCGAAACTGGTTTTTCGCTCCCCTTGACGGCCTGGGGAGCTTCACGTTTTTCGCACTCGAGATCCTCAAGTCGATTCGAGTCCGCCGAGTCAGTTGGAGGGATTTAGTCTACCAAATCAATTTCATCGGAGTGAAGTCACAGTCTGTCGTTCTAGTCACCGGCGCGTTCACCGGGATGGTCTTATGCGCGCAAACGTACTTTCAGTTTCATAAGGTGAAAATGGATACCGCCACGCTTGCCGTCGTCAGCGTTTCAATGTGCAGCGAGCTTGGACCCGTTTTGACCGGGTTGATGGTTGCCGGCCGGGTCGGCGCGGCGATAGCGGCAGAATTGGGAACCATGCGAGTGACGGAACAGATCGATGCCTTGCGCACCCTGGCGACGCATCCGATCGATTATCTGGTCGTGCCCAGGCTCTTTGCGACGTTGATCGCGCTGCCCCTGTTGACGGTGGAGTCGATTTGCCTGGGCATTGGCGCGGCGTACGTTCTCGGCACCTATTTGCTGCAGATCGATCCGGCCTACTCCTGGTCGCATATGCTGAAATACACCGGGACTGCGGACGCGTTGACAGGAATATTCAAGGCCATGATTTTTGCGCTTATCCTGGGGATTATCGGGTGCTACAAGGGAATGAACTGCCGCGAAGGCGCCGAAGGCGTGGGGCGAGCTACGACCGAAGCGGTCGTTTTCTCCTCGATTACGATTTTGATAAGCAATTTCTTTCTGACGCTTCTCCTGACCCGGCTCCTTTCCCAATGATTGAGGTTCGTAATCTGAAGAAGAGTTTCGGCACGAGTCCCGTGCTGGACGGTGTAAGCCTGGAAGTCCGGACGGGGGAGTCGATTGCGATCATCGGTCGGAGCGGCGGCGGAAAGAGCGTCCTGTTGAAGCATCTCATCGGTTTGCTCCAACCCGAGGCAGGCCAGGTGTTGATCGATCAGCAGCCGATCGTCGGAATGAATGAGCGGCAGTTGCTCGAGGTGCGGCGCAAATTCGGGATGTTGTTCCAGAGCGCTGCCTTGTTTGATTCGCTGACCGTAGCCGAAAACATCTCGTTTGTTTTGCGCCGGGAGGGAAAACTTACGTTGACAGAAATTACTCGGAAGGTCGACGAGGCGCTTGCGATGGTGGATCTGAGTGGAAATACAGAGTTAAGAGTTTGCTGCAAGAAATCAA
>JBDTOW010000030.1:0-12530 GCA_039933075.1 Verrucomicrobiota bacterium
TCACGTGCCCAAGGGCTACATTTATTTCGCGATGGCCTTTTCGCTGGGCGTGGAAAGTCTGAACATCCGTCTGCGAGCTCGCGGGCAACCCACTCGCGTTAAACTTCATCAACCATATCGCTGAGCAACGGCCCGTTGAAAGATTGGCGAGAAAGCGCAACAGCATAAAGACGGTTCGCACGCGTCGGGCGTGCATCGCGAGGCGATTGAAAGTTATTTGGATTTCGTGGTCACGTTGACGCGGCTTGGATCCTCGAAATTGAACGTTATGTTCCAGCGGGCTTCGCGTCCGCGTCCGGAACCTCGTGATTGACTTCGATGTTTGATGCGTCGACTTTGATATAGTTGAGGATTACCGGGGCGAGGATCATGCCGGGAATTCCCATCAGTCGTTCCCCCAGCAGGAGTGCCAGCAGGGTGAGCCACATGGGATTCTTGATTCGTTCGCCGATAATCTTGCTGTTTAAAATGTACTCGAGTTTGTGAAGGACCACGAGGAAGGCAAGCGCGATCAGGCCAAGTTTAGGGGAAATCGTGAAACCGATCCCTACGATAACCGCGTTGCTGATCAGGTTGCCGATGATGGGCAGCAGGCCACAGAGGAACGTCACCACCACCACCACGCCGGCATACGGCAGGGACACTGCAGTAATAAAGATGGCCGTGAGGGTCGTATTAATCAGGGAAATGATTAATTGGGCGCCCATGACCGTGGCAAAACTCTGGTAGAACAAACGGAACCGCGCGCTGATCGCATCGCCGCATTGCGTGTAAAGGTTGTTCTTAAGGACATGTTTGCCACCCTCACACTGAAGCGTTGGGTTCAAAAACAGGCTCACCGCGACCACCAGGCCGATGACGAGAAAGACAAATTCCTTAGTCGCGAATTTCGCGAAGTTGCCCAAGTGACGCAGTTGATCTTTGACCGTGTCCAGGGCCACGACTTTGAGACTGTCGAGGTCGGTGAAGGGCATTTCCAGACCATGCTGTCGGGCATACTGGATGATAAGAGGGATCGACGTGGAGGCGATGTCGGGGAGCGTTGCGAAAGCGGCTTTAATGAAGAAAGCGAACCCGTAAAAGATCGCCAATACCAAAACAACGAACAAGCAACTCGCAATCCATTTGCGCCTTCCAAAGCTCAGCTTTGAAAGGGCAAAATACCCAAACAACACTGTAATCAACGGTGTGGCAAGATGGAGCCAAGCCACCACGACCAGCGTCATGACAATAAAGACGTAGGAAACTCTCGTCGGCTTCGTCATCTAGATCAGTTTCAAATATTCGAGAACTTCCTTGGGCGGGCCGTCGAATTTCACTAGCGGAACGTTGCCGATGTAGCGCAAGTCTTTCATGCCTTCGTTGATCAAGTCGCACAGCGCCGCGGCGGTTTGCAGTTCGTGCTGAGTGAGGATCTTTTGCCACGGCACCGCCGGCTTCATTAATTCGGGATCCGTCAGCGTACGAGCCGGAGCGGCGTTGGTCGATGGCGTTTGACCGAAACCGGAAAGCTTAACGGCCGGAACGGTTGCGGCTGCAGTGGCGACGCTGGCCATATGCTTTAGCGCCTCACGCCGTCCAATTCTGTTGGGTTCGTTTTCGCTCATAATCAGGCTCACCGAATGGAAAATGCAGTCGGGATGGTGAAACACCCACAGTCCATAGTCTTCCTTTAGAACTGCGCTTAAAATTCGTCTTGAAATCTATCTAAAGCGGGCCTTCGGTCAAACCAATAACCCGGCCTGATCCTCGAGCAGCGGATGGTTTCGGCCGTGAGCTTGGCCCGATGGGTTCCCACCGCATTGCCTGTGGAAAGTTGAGCAGATAATCAAACGCTAACTCGACATTGCGCAAGCCTCACTTGAGATACTGTTGGAGAGATTTCTGATCGCCGAGTCCAGCCAGAACATAGACTTTGTCCGCCGCGGTCCAACTGGCAGTCATGAGTTTTCCAACCGGAGCAAACTGCGGTTTCCCGGCCGGGGGCGCGTTGGAGACGGTTTTGCGATCGGTGATAAACAGGAGAAGGTCGTTCCGGGGATCCAACTCAAAACAAACCAGGGAAACTCGTTTCCCCTGCCAGCTTAAAATGGCGCAGCCTGTGCCCGGGAGTTTTTCAAGTGGTTTGGGAAGGACGTAGTCTCCGTGAGCCTGGTTTTCCTTCAAGAACCGGCGAATCTCATTGAGATCGTTTGTCAACAGATTCATCCGGTATTCGCGCATGGCCGAACGGACCATCCGGTTTCGATAGGCGGTCAGGTTGTCGCTTCCGCCGGGTCTGAACCAGAACGCGGCGAGTGCACCCAACAAGACGATTGCGGCAGCCGCAGCCAGGGCGAGTGACGGCCGCCGCCAGAGAACGATATTGCGGGGCCGCGTTTGCGAAAGAATCCTGTCCTTCAAATCGCCGGGAACGACGATTTGGCGGAACTGCTCGCGAGTGGCTTTTTGAAAGGCGCAATGTTGATTGAACCAGGTTGCCAGCTCCGGATCGCGTTTCGTCTGCTTTAACGCTTCTTCGAATTCCGGTTTGGCTTCATCAGCATAGCCGGGCCGGAATAGCGTCAGAACCTTTTTGGCTTGCTGACTATCCATGTTGTTCCCTCTTCAGCGCTGCAGGAGAAACGTGCGGACACATTAAAATCTCTTGGAGTTGGGCGATCCCGCGGGACAACCGCGATTTTACGGTTCCCAGGGGAATCTCCAGGATTTCGGCTATCTCTTTGTACGAATGATCCTCCAGGTAAAAAAGCGCCAGAGGCGCTTGATAGGACGCATCGACACGGGCGAGCGCCTGCAAGACCGTCCGCGAGTCCAACTGATCCACCATTGGCGGTGAAATACTCGGCAACTCACTATCGATTTGATTTAGCTCGAAATGTGGGAACCGGGTTTGCCGGCGGTGTTTTTCCAGAAATTCTCGATGCAAGGTCGTAAACAACCACGTCTTTACTTTTGAAACGTCGCGGAGCTGATGCCCTTTAATTGCCCATACATAAAAGGTTTGTTGCGTCAGATCCGAGGCCTCGGTATCGGTCCGGCTCAGACTGAACGCGAATTGATAGAGGCTGGAATAATAGCGGCTCACCAGACATTCAAAGTCTAATTCATCGGGCATAAGGGTACTGGCATCAGTATGAGCCATCAGCGTCGGAATTGTTCCCGCAGATTCTATGAGCGCCGCGCCGCCTGCTGAGCGTGGGACAATTACCGCGAATTTTACCGCGAATTGAGGAGACAAAAATCCGTGGAACTTTTCCGATAGCTATTCACTAACTCCGAGCTTGAACAGCACCGATCAATTGCTCATCGGGCCCGGCACCAATTGTTGACCAATCTTCATGCAACGGCTCTATGGCAAGATTCTCCTGCGCGGATTGGCGGCCGTCTCGGTCAACCACTCGTGCCCGAAGTCCACGCCGTCGTGGCTTAATCAGTCACGACGCCGATGGCACGTTGCCCGAGCATGCCCGGTGACCAGGGCGATTGTCACGGCACTGGACTACCCCTCTCCCGGATGGCCAGGAACGATCGCCCGTCGTAGCTTCCAAATCAACGACGGCTCCGGGCTGTCAGCTCAGAATCCCGTTCGGTTTCGGGCGAGAGAAGTTCGAGCGACGATGCGAATAGACTGGTGCTTGAGCGAGGTCTTCCGAATCCCTATCGTTCAACGCTGGTTTTTGTAGCCAGCCAGTCGAAATCGGCGCGCTCGTTCGTTGGGATGGGAGATGGGAGCGGAGCCGCATCCGGCTTGGCCGGGCGTTTCGTGCTCGGGTAAAGCCAGCGATGGATCTCTGCATGTCCGTCGGCAAAGGAGAAAGTCCCGGCGCCATTGTGGTAGGAGGCGGGCAGATCCACCCACTCCAATTCGTCGGGTTTATTCAAAAAATATCCGTCGTTGATGCTGTCGGGATGCTCATCCAGAAAGACAAAGATCTTTGCTGGACGCTTGAATGCCGACAGTTTCAGATATTGCACGTAATCCGGGTTGTTGACGTTAAATCCGTTGCGCAAACTTTCCCCGGGGTCTCCCACCATGGCGTTCATTGACAGGCTGCGAACACGCGCCGTCCAACTGGCTCGTTTCTGAAGATCGCTCAGGACCTTGTCAGAAGGGCATTTATAAATTCCAACGGATCTGCCGGAATAAGGGGCCAGCTTGGCATGGTTGATGAAAGCCACGTTGGTGTTGTCCGAATCAAGCTCCCAGTTCATCACATTGTTGATCCAATTCCCATCCTGGGTCCGAACCACGGCTCTTTTGTTCTTGTCGCTCCCGAAGTTGGAAACCAACCCATCGTAGTTTTCTTCGGCATAGAGGATCCATGCGAGTGTCAGTTGCCGGGTATTGTTGACGCATAGAACGCCTTGGGCCGTGGCTTTCGTTTTTGCCAGGGCCGGCAACAACATTCCTGCCAACATGGCGATGATGGCGATTACCACCAGAAGCTCAATCAAAGTGAAACCGCGATGCAACCTTTCGGAATGCGGGAGTCTTGCCGTTGGGACTGGGCTCAATAGTTTCATTGCGTCCTGTTTGCCTTGACCTCTTTCCACGATTTCGTCGAGCAAGAATTTACAACTCCGCAATGCGTGTGTCAAAGTATGGTCTTCACACCTTCGCTCCTGCCGAAAGGGCTTATCGAGCCCCTGCTCTTTGAGTCAAACAACCACTCGCTTCAAATACTCGATGCTTTTCGAGGCTATGATTTCGGGGCCTTCGTCGAAATTAAACACCTCAACCGACACGAATCCGTCGTAGCCAATCTCTTTGAGCGCGGCCAGGATCGGTTTGAAATCGACTTCGCCGAAGCCGGGACCTTTCAGGTTCTTATCGTTCGCGTGGAAGTAGGCAAAGTGCGGCCACGACTCGCGGATGATTTGCGGGATGGGCTTCGCCTCTGAACACATCGCTTTGACATCGAGAATGATTTTGAAATGGGGCGTGCGGAGCTGCTGCACGAATTGGATCGCCATCGCGGCCGTATTGATAAAGTTGGTTTCCGCGGGAGCGAGTGGTTCGAAACAGATCGTGACCTCCCGCTGTTCCGCGCGCATCACCGGCTCGCGAAACACTGCGGTCGCCCATTCCCACGCCTCTTCCGCGGTAACTCCGGGCATGACGTTGCGCTGTTTGGGCGACCCAACCACGATAATCTTGCCGCCGAGATCGCCGCAAAAATCGACCAGGTCGCACAAATATTTCGACGTTCGATCGCGGACGGCACGATCGGGATGAGTGAGATACATCCCCTCGGCCTTCACCAGGACCCAATGAATTCCGGAAATCGCGATCCCGTACCGGGCTGCGGCCTCGCGAATTTTTTGACGTTCGACGGTGGAAATCTCGGTCACGTAGTTGGCTAACGTGAATGGCGCGATTTCAACCGCGTCATAGCCGGCCTTGGCAGCATAGACCAAGATGTCATCGAGTTTCCAGTCTTGGAAAATTTCGTTGCAAATGGCGAATTTCATACTCCTGATTCAGACAGAATCTAAAAATTTACCAAATCAATTTCCGATCTGTCCGATGCCGGTTTTTTTTAGCGAGGTTTCCAGGTCAGTCCGCGGTAGAGGGAACTCAAGAGATGCCCGCGATCGAGACCGCGTGAAAATGACACTTTTAGCGTGGAGATCCAGCGGAAATGGCGGAGGCGAGTGGCTCTTCGTGCGGAACGCTGGTGCGGCATTGTTGTTGCTTGGAGTCTTAGTGGGCATGCGCATAAATTAGCTAGAGCTCGTTTTGGAATGAACGCGACACGCCATCGCACAAAGCCGCTCGGTTCTTCGACCACGCAGAACGTTTCCGAAATCGAGGAGGGCAAATTGATGAATTGTTGTGCCTCGATTCGCCAAACCAGGGCGTTCACGCTGATCGAACTGTTCGTGATCGTTGTTATTCTCGCCCTGTTGTTCGCGACTCTGGTTCCGGCCGTCGCCCTGAGCAAAAGAAAAGCTCAACGAATCAAGTGCACGAATAACCTCAAACAAATCGGTCTTGCCTTCCGTCTCTTTTCGACCGATCACGGGGAAAAGTTTCCTGGGACGGCTTCTACAAACCAACGCGGCGCTCGGGAATATCTTTGGCAATCCAACTCTGCCGCCCGTTATTTCTCCACTCTTTCCAACGAACTGGCCGCGCCCAGGATTTTGCTGTGCCCCACCGAGGCGCGCAAGCCTGCGACAAATTATGCGGCACTAACGGATGCGAACGTCAGTTAATCTATCGCTTGGCCATTCCCGAATGAAGCGAGACATCATCGTGCTGAACTGACCAGGGCGTTCAATTCGCAGGTGAATGCGTCTTTCTTTCCAAATTCTGTTTCGCGTGGTTCGTGTGTTTCGAGGTTCCTCTTTCTCCTTCCATTGTTAATCCTTCGATTCAACGCTTCGACAGGCGCTAGCCCGCATCTCGCCGCCGTTTGTTCGTGATAGACGCAGCAGTCGGCTCAACTCACGACGAATTGGCGATGTTTCGCAAAGAGTGGACGCAGGGCGAGCGACATCTGATCTTGCAGTTCCTGCAACTCCTGGTAACGGGCCGCGTTCCTGGCGTTGGGTTGCGCCGTTTCGTTCCGGTTCAACTCCACGAACTCGTTGGTAATATCTTCGATCGAAACATTCTCGCCTTTCTGACGGCGCCAGCACCAGAGAGCTTGCAAGGCCGCGCCATACGCTGCGCCCTCGCTGACTTTGAGGGTGACCACTTCGGTGTTGAAAACGTCGGCCATGATCTGTCGCCACACTTTGTATTTGGCGCCGCCGCCGGTTGCCCGGATTTGAGCGGGGCTCACCCCAAGCTCGCGAAGCCGGCGCAGGCCGTAATTCATACCCAGCGTGACCCCTTCCATCGCTGCGCGAGCGAAATGTTCCGCGGTGAAAGTTTTGGCAGTCACGCCGAAGAAAACACCAGTACCCGCCGGAATGTTCGGCGTGCGTTCACCTTCGAGATAGGGCAACAAGATTAGGCCGTCGGCGCCCGGCTTGGCCGCGGCAGCAGCAGCATCGAATTTTTGAAGTGACCAGCCGAAGTCGTGGCGCACCATTTCCGTGGCCACCGTGACGTTCATGGTGCAGAGCAACGGCAGCCAGCGGTTCGTCGAATCACAAAACGCTGCAATCTCGCCTGCCGGATCGATCACCGGTTTCGCCGAACAGGCGTAGATCGTTCCGCTCGTGCCAAAGCTGGCCGTGATCACACCCGGCACTGTGTTGCCGGTGCCGATGGCGCCCATCATGTTGTCGCCGCCTCCCGCGCTGACGACCACATCCGTGTTCAAACCGAGCGCCTGGGCGGTTGAAGGCTGCAAATGGCCGGCGGGCTGGTCGCTCGGGATCAGCGGCGGCAACTTGTTGATGAGATCGCGATCGATCGCCTTGAGCACCGCTTCGGACCATTTTCGTTTCCGGACATCGAGCAACGCCGTGCCGCTGGCGTCGCCATATTCCATGACCAATCGTCCGGTGAGCCAGTAATTCAAATAGTCGTGCGGTAACAGCACAGTTGCCAGGCGGCGATAATTTTCCGGTTCGTGCCTTTTCAGCCAAAGAATCTTGGACGCGGTGAAACCCGGCAGAACGGCGTTGCCGAGCGCTCGAATCGTGGCCTTCAGCCCGCCGAGCTTTGCGGTGATCGCATCACATTCCGCCGAGGTGGACGTATCACACCAAAGTTTGGCGGGGCGGATGACTGCGCCTTTTTTGTCCAGGGGGACAAAGCCATGTTGCTGGCCGCTGACGCCGATTGCTTTGACTTCTTGCGCAGCCGCCCTGGCCAGCGCCAAAGCTTTGCGAATCGCCTTCGCGGTTGCATCCCGCCAAGTGTGAGGATGCTGCTCTTTGGCGCCCGGCGGAAGACCAGGGATTAGATCGTAGCCCTCGGCGGAAGCAGAAATGACTTTGCCGCTGCGGACGTCTACAACGAGGACTTTGGTGGATTGTGTGCCGCTGTCGATGCCGAGTAAAAGAGTGCGCATAAGGAGTGGCTTGTTTTGAGATGGGGTAGAGGTTGCCGAATCCTTCCAACTTTCTCCAATGGCATGTTAAGGGTTCAGTTTTCGCAGATTCAAGCTAATCGATCCGTTGACCGTGGCGGCTCTGATCTCGACCTGGCCCGAGCTCTTGAAGTGGTACAGAAAGCTCACCATGCCGAGTTTCTCGAACTCTTTGAACTGTTCGTCGGACGCGACGCTTCTGAGTATTTCCCGCGCGTTTTGATGGGTTATCCGCGGGCTCTCAACTTTGTGGATCACCCCGTTGATCCAGAGGACCGGTGATTCTCTCTCTTTCAGATGTACAGAATCGCCTTCCTGGGAAAAGAGCAGATGCAACAAGTCTTCGATCTCGCAGCTACCCGACGACTCCTTGAACACGCTGATCCGCAAATGACTTAACACCTCATCCGGCGCGACAAGTTTTTCCTCCCGCGTCTGCAAGTTTTTGAGTCTGGCCTTTATATTGCCGCCGGGCTCAATCTCCAACTTGATCGTGTGCGCCGCGCCCAGCTCCAAAGCCCGCTTGAATTGTTTGTCGGGCTTGATGGGCGTCAAAAAATAATCCGCCGCACAACCAGCGTCGCGCAGTTGTTGAATCAGACGCAGCGACTCGCCGCGCAGGTTTTCATTTTCAATCAGGCAAAACACGTCGAGTTTGGCGGCGAACGATCGCAACAACTTGCGTTCCTTCAACAACTCGAGCAGCACCACATCGCCCATCCCGAAGCCTAAGCCCGGCAGATCAACTTTCCCGCCGGAGAGCAGTTTGACCAGATTGTCGTAACGACCACCGCCTGCGATCGCGCGGAGCTCGCCTTTCTTGTCGAAGGCCTCGAATACCACGCCCGTGTAGTAAGCCAGTCCTCGAATCACGTTGTAGTCCACCTTTGCGAACTCCGCCAGACCGCGCGCGGAGAGGTTCTTTAGCACGGACTCCAATTCGGCGGTCGGTTTGCCGGCGGAAATGAATTCCAGCACTTCCGTAAGCGAAAAACCGAGCGCCGCAAGTTTGGTTTCGCTTTGGGTGGCCTCTTCACGTTCGAGTTTATCGATGATCTGATAGAAGTCATACTCGCGCTGAGGATCAATCCCGCGTTCAGAGTTCCGCGTTCCACGCTCATAAAAGTCCTTCCACGCATTCCGGCTGCTCAGTCGGACGACAAAGTCGTTCGCGGTCAGACCGAAGGCCCGCAACGTGTCGATCAGCAACGCGATCAATTCCGCGTCCGCGGCTGGATCGGCTTCGCCGAAGATATCGGCGTTGAACTGGAAATGTTCACGCAACCGGCCTTTTTGTTGTCGTTCGTAACGGAAGAGTTGTGGAAGGGCAAACCACTTGATCGGCTTCTTGTAGTTGCGCTCGTGCGCCGCGACCATCCGGGCGAGGGTGGGCGTCATCTCTGGTCGAAGCGCGACGGCGCGATCCCCTTTGTCGACAAAGTTATAGAGCTGGCCGACAATTTCGGTTCCGCTCTTGGCGGTATAAAGTTCCAACGGTTCGAGCGGCGGCCCGTCGTATTCGCGGAACCCATAGCGCTGCGCGGTGGCGCGCCACTTTTCGAAGATGTAGTTTCGTGCGTCGGCGCTCCAGACGTCCGGGTTCGGGAGGGGTTCCGGGTAAAAATCACGAAAGCCGGGTAATCGTTCCATAAAACAAAAAGGGCGCTCGCTGAGTACAGGAGCGCCCGGAAAGCACGGGCGAAGCTTAAGGACTCGGCGGCGCGGTTGGCCCCGGGCTGTTCGGTTGCGCGGGGTTGTTCGGTGTCTGTTTGAGGACCGCTTCGCGCATTTCTTTGCCCGGTTTGAACTTCACGACTGCTCGCGCGGGAATGGGGACGTCGGTCTCTGGCGCGTTGGGGTTGCGTCCGATGCGGGCTTTGCGGATCTTGACCTCGAACACGCCGAAGTTGCGTAATTCAACCTTCTTCCCGCTGGTTACGGCATCGCTGATGTAATCAAGGGTTTTCTGAACCACTTTCAGCACGTCCTGTTGCACCAGCCCGGTTTCTTCGCTGATGCGCATTACCAAGTCACGCTTTGTCATATGGCTCTTTGGGTTTGAGAGTTAGGTGGGGAGGCAGCGGAACATAACCAACGGTATACTCATCGCGGCGAGAGCGGTCAAGGAGTAATCGGCACAGCGAATCAACTCAGTCAACTCTCGATGATATTGATCTCGACTGGCTCGACACTGATGCCCAGATTTTCCAGCCATTTGATGGCGGACTTAATCTCGCTTCGCTCACCGCCCAGCTCGAGGCACACAATTCCGATCTCATCGGTGACACTGGCCTGACGAACATTGGGGACCACTTTGAACTTCCGGCTTAGCTGCCAAATCACGGGTGTGGTGATGAGCTTGGGAGGATACATCAGCCACAAACGGGTTTGCTGGGAGCGCCCGGCAGGCGCGGCAGTTTTCTTGGCTGACTTGGTTCGCTGAATTCTGCCCGGGCTTTCGGCTTTGCGTTTCATGGTTCGAATCATCCCCCTGCTATCGCCGGAATGATGCTAAGTTCGTCTCCGTCTTTGAGCGGCGTCTGCTGGTTTTGCAGGAACCGGATATCCTCCTCGTTGACGTAAACGTTGACAAAACGCCGGACCGCGCCGTTCTCGTCCACCAACCTTTCCTTGATTCCTGGGTAACGCGACTGCAGTTCGGTGATCGCGCCGCCCACGGTTTCGGCAGACACTTCCACCATTTCCTCGTTGTTGGTCAGTTTGCGCAAGGGCGTTGGAATTCTAACTTTTGTGGGCATAAATTAAACTTGAGCAACTAATTTGCTTTCGGCATCGAGCAATGCCTCGAACTCGCGCAAGCTTGGCCGGATTTCGCGCGGTTGACCGACGCAACCAACCACCGCGTCCAACGTTTTCAAACCGTTGCCGGTGATGCACAGCACGACGGAATCATTTGCGGAAATCTTCTTCGAGGCAATCAGTTTCTTGGCCACGCCCACCGTGACGCCACCCGCCGTCTCGGCAAAAATGCCCTCGGTTTCCGCGAGCAATTTGATCGCGTCGCGAATCTCGTCGTCGGTGACGTCTTCGGCCGAGCTCCCGGTTTCCTTCATGGCTTTGAGCGCGTAGAAGCCGTCCGCCGGCGTTCCGATGGCCAGTGATTTGGCAATCGTATTCGGTTTGACCGGCTTGAAAAAATCGAGCCCGGCTTTCTGCGCCGAGGAAATTGGAGAACAGCCGGTCGCCTGGGCGCCATGAACTTTGTACTTCGCATTCGGCGCCAGCCCAAGCTTTATGAATTCTTGGTAACTCTTGTGAATCTTGGTCAGCAACGAACCGGAAGCCATGCAAGCCACGGTGTGTTGCGGCACGCGCCAGCCCAGTTGTTCGATGATCTCGAAACCCATGCTCTTCGAACCTTCGGCGTAATAGGGCCGCATGTTCACGTTCACAAATGCCCAGCCGAATTTCCCGGCGATTTCCGCGCAGAGCCGGTTGACCTCGTCGTAATGGCCCTTGATGCCGATTACGTGCGCGCCGTAGACGAGCGAATTGACGATCTTGCCCTGCTCGAGGTCAGCCGGAATAAAAACGTAAGCCTTGAGATTGGCCGCGGCGGCGTTGGCCGCGACGGAATTCGCCAGGTTGCCTGTGGACGCACAGGCGACGGTATCGAAACCCAGTTCCTTGGCGCGGCTCAACGCGACGCTCACGACGCGATCTTTGAACGACAGGGTCGGATAGTTCACTGCGTCATTTTTCACCCATATTTCCCGCACTCCCAGGCTCCGCGCGAGTCGATCCGCCTTGATCAGCGGCGTGTAACCAACCTCCAGACCGACGGTGGGTTCGGTGGCGATCGGGAGGAGTTCGCGATAGCGCCACATCGTTTCCGGGCGCGATTCAATCGCCGCGCGGCTGAGCGATTGTTTGATGCGGTCGTAATCGTAGACGACCTCGAGCGGGCCAAAATCAAACTCGCAAACGTGCGTTGCTTCGAGCGGGTATTCCCGACCGCATTCGCGGCACTTAAGCGCCTTCATGAAGGCATTCGTCGTATCCATATTTTTTAACAGAGCCGGCTGCGCTACACAGCCTGGTGTTGCACCGGGGCAATAAAAAACCCCTTCTCATTGCGTCGAGAAGAGGATGACCAAAAAACTGCCGGCTCTTCTCATCTTCCCCAAACCGGGTTAACGGTCTGAGCTGGAATTGGCACCTGGTCGTTGAAGTTCGCGGCTTCAACCGGTTGCCGTGGTTTCATCGGGCCAGTCCCTCAACCACTCGCAATGAGATTCGTTATATCAACGAATACGGATAGATTGATTTACGAATTGTGCGGTGTCAAATGGTTTTTCTTGGATCAACACGTAGCCACGTAGCGGAATCACTCTTTGAGTGTTCGTTGATATTTTCAAGGCGGGGTCAGTTAATGATATTATAGTATTCATTTGACGGTCGCCGCCTCTCCGATACCCTACCCTCATGGCACGCAAGCTGCGCATCCAATACGCCGGTGCAATGTATCACGTCATGAACCGGGGCGACCGCGGCGACCCCATCTTTGACGATGAC